>JAOBJN010000002.1 GCA_025728475.1 Candidatus Lightella neohaematopini | reverse complement strand
TAACTGATACTAATTGCCCGTGAGAATTTAACCTTATAACACCTAAGTTGTTTTACGCTCTACAGGAATCGAACCTGTAACCTACAGCTTAGAAGGCTGTTGCTCTATCCAATTGAGCTAAGAGCGCAAATTTTTTATACTTTATTAAAATTTAACAATACTAATTTAAAAAGATGATAGCAAAAATATTTGATGGTCATTTAGTAGCCAAACATATAAAAAATAAAATTTTATCAATAGTACAAAAAAGAATAAAGCTAGGAAAATTAATTCCTGGATTAGCAACTATTTTAGTTGGTAATAATCCTGCATCAATAATTTATATTAAACATAAAAGAGAAGTTTGTCAAGAAGTAGGTTTTTTTTCTTTATGTTATAATTTACCTAGTACTATTAGTACGATAGAATTAATTACTATTATTAAAAAACTTAATAAAAATAAAAAGATACATGGTATTCTAATACAACTACCACTACCAAATAATATTAAATTTAGCACACTGCAATATATTAATCATAAAAAAGATGTTGATGGATTTCATCCATATAATATTGGACGTTTATGTCAAAATAATCCAACACTTAGTCCATGTACTCCTTTAGCTGTTATTACGTTGTTAAAATATTACAATATTAATGTTTCTGGATTACATGCTGTGATTATTAATTCTTCAAATATAGTAGGGAAACCAATGTTTTTTGAATTATTAAATATCGGTTGTACAGTTACTATAATAAATAAATGTACTAATAATTTAAAATATTATGTAAATCATGCTGATTTATTAATAGTTGCAATTGGTAAACCTAATTTTATTCCTGGTTCATGGATTAAATTAGGTGCGATAATTATCGACATTGGTATTAATAAATTAACTAATGGTAAGTTAGTTGGTGACATTGATTATAAAAATTCTTTAACTAGAGCTAGTTATATTACTCCCGTTCCAGGAGGAATTGGACCAATTACAGTAGCAATTTTAATGAAAAACACATTACAAGCAGCTATTTCACTAGATTAAAATTAATTACTAAACCAAATAGTATCGTTATTATTATCTTCTAATTTTATACCTTTTAATAATAATTGTTGTCTAATATTATCAGCTATATCCCATTTTTTTTGTTTTCTAGCTAAATTTCTTTGTTGTATTAATAAATTAATTTTAGTTAAATCAGAAAAATTTTTTTTATATTGATTTAAAAAATTATTAGCATCATGATGCAATAATCCTAATATATTAGCCAATTTTTTTAAAGTATTAGCTAATTTAAGTGCTAATATATTATTATGTTTAGTTCTCAAAAAATTAATTTTATGTGCTATATTAAACAATATCGATAAAGCTAACGGAGTATTAAAATCGTCATCCATAGCTTGCAAAAATAGTTGTGTATATTTATCATCAATATTATTACTATTTAATGTAGATTGATGAAAGTAGTTTAATGTAATATATAATCTTCTTAATGATTTATATGATTTAAGTAAATTATTTAGCTCATAGTTAATACTACTACGATAATGACTAGATATAACAAATAATCTTATTACTTCACCATCAAATAATTTTAGTAAATCTTTAATTGTACAATAATTTTTTAGTGATTTTGACATTTTACTATTATTTACTTTTACTATTCCAGTATGCATCCAAATATTGGAATATATTCCACCATAAGCACAAATAGCTTGAGCTATTTCATTCTCATGATGAGGAAAAATTAAATCAATACCACCTCCATGAATATCAAAATTATTACCAAATAAATAATTACATATAGCAGCACATTCTGTATGCCATCCAGGTCTACCTCTTCCCCATGGTGACATCCAATTTATATAATGATTTTCAATTCTTTTCCATAAAATGAAATCTAATGGATAATTTTTATTTTTAGAAGAAATTTTATTATTATGATAAATATTGTTAATATTACAATTAGATAAAGCTCCGTAATTTTTGTAACTATTAACACTAAATGCCACATCACCATTTTTAGTAATATAAGCATGTTTTTTTTTCATTAAACACATTATTAAGCTTAATATCTCATTAATATGATTAGTTACTCTTGGTTCTAAATTAGGTTTAATAATGTTAAGTTTTTCAAAATCATTATGCATAAAATTAATCATGCGATTAGTTAATTTTTCAACTGATTCATTGTTATTATTTGCTGCATTAATAATTTTATCATCAATATCAGTAATATTACGTGCATACTTAACTAAATAACCTTTATAACGTAAGTATCTAATTATTACATCAAATAATAAAAATGTTCTGCCATGACCTATATGACATAAATCATAAGCAGTAACTCCACATATATAAATATTGATAATATTATTAGTTAATGGTGTAAAATATTCTTTTCTTCTTGTTAATGAATTAAATATTTTTAACATAAATAAAAATTTCTTATAGATAAAATTATTATATAATCTTATTATATCAAGACTAACATAATTATAATTTAAGATAAATTATATGACAATACTATTTATTGCAGATGTACATTTAAGTGATAACAAACCAGATATTATTAATCACTTTGATTTTTTTATTAGAAGATATGCTGTAAATTCTACAGCATTATATATCTTAGGTGATTTATTTGAATCATGGATTGGTGATGATTATATAGATAAAATATCAAAAAAAATGGTTAATATAATTAATATACTAAATCAGTATAACATACCGTGTTATTTAATTCATGGTAATAGGGATTTTTTGTTAGGTAATAATTATGCTAGTCTTTGTAAAATTAAATTATTACCTTCTAAATTAATAATTAATTATTTAACTAACAAAATATTAATATTACATGGTGATGATTTATGTATAAATGATATTAGTTACAAACTATTTTTTTGGCTAACTAGATGCAAATTTATAAAATATTTATTTTTAAAATTACCTATTAAGATTAGAATAAAATTAAAAAATATAATAAGAATACATAGTACAAATAAATCACATAACAATTTTAATATTAATAATTATAAGTTACTACATAATATAAATAAATATAAACCATCAATTATTATACACGGTCATATTCATAGAGAAATAATTATTAATCGTAATAATTATTGTCATATTATACTTGGCGCATGGTATAATTACGGAGTAATATTAGAAATTAAAGATAATAATATTATATTGATTAAATTTAATATCTATTAAAATTAATGTAATTGGTATTATTTATTAACTTTTAAATAAATAAAATTTTAATGTATCCATTATGTAATTTTTTATTAACTAATACTATATTAAAAGTAAATAGTAAAATTATTAACATACTAAAGTCAGTAGGTATTAAAAATTTATGTGATATATTACTTTACTTACCCAATAAATATTATAACTACAATAAAATTACGCTAATTAAAGATATTAAACTAAATACATTAATTACAATTAAAGGTGTAATTAAAAATAATTATGTTATTAATGTTAATCAAAAATTGATCTTAATTTGTGATTTTTATGACAGTAGTAGTAAAATTAAAATATGTTTTTTTAATGCTAAAAATATCAAACGATACATTAATTATTTAATAAATAAAACTATTCTAATTATTGGAATAGCTAAACATACTAATTATGGTATTACCATTATTAATCCGGAATATAGATTCCTAACTAATTTTTATGTTAAAAACAGATTTATACCTATATATCCAAATATTAAAGGTATTAGCCAAAATAGAATTAGAAAAATAATTTTATATGCATTAAAATTCTTAAAGAATAATATATTATTAGATGAATTATTACCAAATAATCGTTATTTTTATAATTTAACTACATTGCAAGATGCATTATATAATGTACATTATCCACCAAATAATATAACAATTAATAATTTACATTTATATAATAATCCAGCAAGGAAAAGATTAGCAATTGAAGAATTATTATCATACTGTTTAAATTTTATTCGTTTTTATGATAAAAAAAATAATTACTGCATAAATTACTATAATAGCAAATTGATTGATTTATTTATAAATAATTTGCCATTTACTTTAAATAAAGTTCAAAATAGTATTTTTAATTTAATAATTAATGATTTACGTAAAAATATTCCAATGGTTAGATTATTACAAGGAGATGTCGGTTCTGGCAAAACAGTTATAGCTGCATTAGCTGCATTAGTAGTTATTAGTAATGGAAAACAAGTTGCTTTTATGGTACCAACAGAAATATTAGCAATTCAACATGGAAAAACATTTAAAACATGGTTTAACCCACTAGGTATTGATGTATGTATTCTTACTAAGAAAATTAATAACAAAAATTATCACGAACAATGCTTAAAAATTAGTAATGGTAATATATTAATGGTCATTGGAACGCATACATTATTACAAAAACAAGTAAATTTTGCTAAATTAGCATTAATTATAATTGATGAACAACATCGCTTTGGTGTATATCAAAGATTTATTTTATATAATAAAGGTATTATAAATAATTGTTATCCTCATCAATTAATTATGACAGCTACTCCAATACCTAGAACATTAGCTATTGTAAAATATTTTGGAGTAAATATCTCTACTATGCAATCATTATCCCAGCAGAATAAAATATCAATTACTACTGTACTGATGTCAGATAATAAACGTAATATTATAATAAAACGTATTTATGAATTATGTTTGAATAAAGCATATCAAGTATATTGGGTATGTTCAATTGTAGAACCTTCTAAATATTATTATGTTAAATCTGCTAAAATAGTATGGAAAGAATTAGTTAGTAAATTACCAGGAATTAATATTGGCTTAATATACGGTAAGTTAAATTTTTTGAAAAAACAACAAATAATACAAGATTTTAAGGATGGTAAAATTAATCTATTAGTTACTACTACAGTAATTGAAGTTGGTATTGATATTCCTAATGCTAATATTATGATTATAGAAAATGCTGATCGTTTAGGATTAACACAATTATATCAATTAAGAGGACGTATTGGTAGAGGTAATAATAAATCTTACTGTGTATTACTGTACACATTGCCAATTAGTAATCAGGCTAAACATAAATTAATGACATTACGTGATAATTATAATAGTTTACTAATTGCGAATAAGGATTTAGCATTTAGAGGGCCTGGTAAATTATTTGAATTAAATCAAATTGGTCAATTAAAATTAAAGGTATTTGATATTAAGTACGATTATAATATTATAAATCAAACTAAGTTACTAGCTTATTATATAAAAAAAAATTATCCAAAAAAAGCTAAATTACTTATTAAACGATGGTTACCTAAAATATCTTATTTAAATTTATAGTATCTAATTTAATTTCTTGTTAAATTTAAAAATTAATAAATTTAAATTTATTTGTGAAATACAAATTATATTGTTTTAATATATTAGATAAAAATCTTAATTTAGATTGTTTTAGTATGAAATCTTGATAAGAGTATTTTATTGGCACATTAGTCTTAATAGTAGCTAATTTATAAGAAAGAAAAGCATTTTCTCGATAAAGTACTAAATTAGATATAATTTTTTTAGCTCTATAAAATTCACTACTATTAATTTTATCTAAATGACTATACAACAATTTTAGGTTACCTAATTTATTTAATAATAACCTAGCAGTTTTTACTCCTATACCAGGAACTCCTGGAATATTATCAATTCTATCACCTACTAATGCCAGATAATCAATAATTAAATTAGGTGAAACTCCAAATTTATCTTTTATTTCGTTTGGACCAAGAACATTTCCAGAAATTTTAATTAATAATTTAATTTTGTTAGATACTAATTGAGCCATATCTTTGTCATTACTAACAATAATAACATTAATATCATAATTTATAGTTGATAAAGCGATAGTACCAATTATATCATCGCCTTCTACTCCAGTAATAGATATTGTTGAAATACCGATTGCTTTAATTAATTTTTTTAATGGAGTAATTTGTTTACGTAAGTTATCTGGCATTGGATTTCTGTTACATTTGTAATTGTTATACAAATTATTACGGAAAGTTTTTCCACCCTTATCAAAAGTAATTACGATATGACTAGGTTTATACTTAGTTAATAGATAACTAATAATATTTAATACTCCATAAATCGCCCCACTAGATTCACCTAGATTTTTATTAACTGATACTATTGAATAGTATGTACGATATAAACAATACGAACCATCTATAATTATTAAAAGATTGTTAGTCATAAGACAAAAATTGATTAAAATTATATCAATAAATTATTAAAATTGATAATTTTATTAAATAATTAAATATAATATTGTCACGACAAATTAATAAATATACACATCGTAAACTATAAATAAATAAAATTTTTAGTTATTAACGCACTCTAACTATATATTATAATTATAATAAAGTAGTATAATACATAATTTTTAATAAAGTTAAAATTATTATTTTTAAGTGTATAATGTATTTTAAATATAAATTAAATATTATGATATTTGATTCTGGATTAGGTGGTTTATTATTCTATAATCAAATAAAAAGAATTATTCCTCATTCTAATTATTTTTATGTATTTGATAATATTGGTTTTCCCTATGGTAATAAAGATAAGAATTATATTATTAATAGGATAATAAAAATTGTTAATAATATCTGTAAGTTAAATAAAATAGATTTAATTATTATAGCTTGTAATACAGCTAGTATTTTAACATTATCAAAATTAAGAAAGTTATTAAATTATCCCATTATAGGAGTTTTACCAGCTATACAAATAGCTACAGAACTTACTAAAAATAATCATATTTGTTTGTTAGCTACTAATAACACTATTTATAGCACTTATATAAGTAATATGATAGATAAATTATCCTATAAATATACAATAATACTAATACCTTCCATGCAATTAGTATATTTAGCAGAAAAAATTTTACAAGGTTATTCTTCATCAAGTTTATTACTGTACAAAATATTTACTACATGGAAAAATAATAATAAAGACACTCCAGATACGATAATACTAGGCTGCACACATTTTAGTTTATTTACACCAAATTTACTACATATTTTAAAAAAAAAAATTATTATTGATTCTAATATTGTTACTATTAATTTTATATTAAATTTTATAAAAAATAATATAAATTATAATCAAAATAATAAATTTATATGTGATAAAGCATATTGCGTTAGTTTAACAAAAAAAACGAGAAACTTAGCAATAATATTAAAATATTATGGTTTTGAATCATTAAATATAATTAATATTTAAATAAATAATATTTATTACAAAATTATTATTTTTATCAATAAATCATTTTATATTTGTATACTTATGTTGCTTATTTATAATAAGCATTAAATCTTTTGTTAAATATACTTACTCGACCAATATTATCTAATAATCTTTGTTTACCAGTGTAAAACGGATGACATTTATTACACACATCTATATTAATATCATTACAAATAGTAGATTTAATATTAATTTGATTACCGCAAACACATGTTACTATAATAGTATTATAATTAGGATGAACATTTTTTTTCATAGATATACCTTAAAAATAGATTTAACATAATTAATTTATATACTATAATATATTAGATATCTTATAAATTTAGTAAAGGATACAAGTTGATTATTAATGTTGCTTTGCCTATACCAATCTTTAGAACCTTCGTTTATAAAGTAGCTAATTATATTAATCCAATAATTGGTACAAGAGTACTAGTCCCGTTTGGTAAAAAAAATATTATTGGTATTATAACGGATATAAATGTAAGCAGCAAAATATTAATTAACAACATTAAACATGTAATCTATATTTTCGATAAAAAATCATTATTTACTACTAGTCTATGGCATATGATAAAATGGGGTTCTCAATATTATCACTATCCAATTGGTTTAGCTTTATTTAGCGTTTTGCCAAAACAAATTAAAAATGGCCAATTAATAAATAATCAACTACAGACATTAGTAATTACTCAGCTAAATAAGATAACTATAGAAAAAAATTTACTCTTCACCAAAGAACAAAAAACAATACTAAATGCTCTAATTAATCAACCAATATACCAAAATATTATAAAATTTTCAAAAAAATCTATTAAAATATTAAAAATATTACATAAAAAAAAATTATGCAAACTATACTTTAATACATTAATATCAAAAATGTGGTATAAATCTTATAATAATTTTCTGCATGAAGATACAATCGATAATAATTATAATTTATTTAAAAATATAGATAATTTTTCAGTAACAGTAATTAGTAATATAAAAGATAGTGATAAAATTAAGATATTTCTAGATATTATAAAAAATACTTTAAAGTATAGAAAACAAATACTTATTCTTGTACCAGAAGTAGTATTAATATTTAAATTACTATCTTCATTAGAAGATAAAATAAATTTCCCAATAGGAATTATGTATTCTAATTTAAATGATAAAATAAAATTTAATACTTGGTTAAATATTTGGTATAATAATATACCAATAGTAATTGGTACTAAATGTTCTTTATTTATACCATTTAATAAATTAGGATTAATTATTGTAGATGACGAACATAATATATTATATAAAGCAAATTATAAATGGTGTTATAACGTAAGAGATTTAGCTATTTTAAGAGCTAAAATAGATAATATTCCAATAATATTAAGTTCATTAACCCCGTCATTAGAAACAATTAATAATATAAAAAAAAACAAGTATCGACAAATATTAATTAATAAAAATTATTCACATAATATTACTAATCTAGTATTAGTAGATATTAATTATTACTCACAAATAAATAAATTATCACCTATATTAATAGATAAAATTGAAATATATTTAAAAAACAATAGTCATGTATTAATATTTGTTAATACATTGAATACTAAATTAGTGTTAATATGTAATATATGTCATCATATTGTCAATTGTACTGTATGTAAACAATACTACAAATATAACAAATATTATAATAAATTAGAATGTGATTTTTGCAATGTGTTAGTAATAATTCCTAATACGTGTCAGGTTTGTAATAATAAACTTAAGTTTATTAATATTAACATAAATAATTTTAAAAAGTTATTATCTAGTATATTTCCTAATACATCAATATGTAATTTAGATTATTTTAATAACTATAAAGATAGTACTATAAATGAAGCTAGTGTAATAATTAGTAATACAATATTTTTATCTAAAAGATATTATTTTACTAAAGATACATTAATTTTATTAATGAATATTGATAATATATTACTTTCTAAAAATTTTAGATATATTGAATATTTTATTCAACTATATAATCAATTAACTAATTATGTAAATAAAAAATATGAAGTTATTGTACAAACTAATTTTCCTAACCATCCATTAATACAACAATTAATAAGTACTAATTATTATAATACTGCAAAATATATTCTAAATAACAGAAAGTTAACTAAATTACCACCATTTAATTTTCATGCTTTAATTAAAGCTATTAATAATAATCGATCAGCAAAGTTATTTTTATTAGAATTAAAACAAGTATTAAATAATGTTATAAAAAATAAAATTTTGATAATAGGGCCATTATATTCATATTATTTTAAATTAAGAAACTATTTTTATTGGTACTTATTACTAAGTAGTAAATCAAGAAATACGTTACATAGTATTATTAGTGAATATTATTCTTATATTAGTTTAGTATCACACAAATATAAAATTAGTTGGTTAATAGATGTAGATCCAGTACATTATTAAATTATTAAAAATTAACTTTTTAATATAATTTATGTTACTGTATTATACTAAAAACTATATTTATTAGTACATATTAGTAATATGATTAATTATTTATGTAATATAAACAACTAAATAAAATATTGAAAATTATATAATTGTGTTTCATAATATAACAAATAATATTCTTTAAATATATTATTAATAATAAAATTAAAAGATTATGACAACTATTATAGGTGTACGTCGTCATGGACATGTTGTTATTGGTGGCGATGGTCAAGCAACAATTGGTAACACCATTATGAAAAGTAATGTTCGTAAAGTACGAAAATTACATAATAATAAGGTTATTGCTGGTTTTGCTGGTAGCACAGCAGATGCTTTTGCATTGTTTGAATTATTTGAACGCAAATTAGAATTACATCAAGGTCATTTAACCAGAGCTGCAGTAGAATTAGCTAAAGATTGGCGTACTGATCGTATGTTACGTAGATTAGAAGCTTTATTAGCTGTAGCTGATAATAATACTTCTTTAATTATTACTGGTAATGGTGATGTTATACAACCAGAAAATAATTTAATTGCTATTGGTTCTGGTGGTCCTTATGGACAATCTGCAGCACTTGCGTTACTAGAAAATACTAACTTAAATGCAAAAGAAATTGTTAAAAAAGCTTTAAAAATTTCTAGTGATATCTGTATATATACAAATTATTCTTATACTATTGAAGAACTAATACCAAAAACTTAAAGGCGAAAATATGTCTGAAATGACCCCCCGTGAAATAGTTAGTGAACTTGATGCTTATATTATTGGACAGTATCATGCTAAACGAGCAGTTGCTATTGCTTTAAGAAATCGTTGGCGTCGTATGCAATTAGATGAAGTACTACGTCATGAAATTACTCCTAAAAATATTTTAATGATTGGTCCAACAGGTGTTGGTAAAACAGAAATTGCTCGTCGTTTAGCAAAATTAGCCAATGCTCCATTTATTAAAGTAGAAGCAACTAAATTTACTGAGGTAGGATATGTTGGAAAAGAAGTAGATTCCATAATTCGTGATTTAACTGATACAGCAGTAAAAATGATTAGACTACAGTATATGGAACAAAATCGTTTCCGTGCTGAAGAATTAGCAGAAGAAAGAATTATCGATGTATTAGTACCAACAACTAAAAAGAATACTTGGGGACCAGTAGATGAACAACAAGATTTATCGCAGATCAGACAAAATTTTCGTAAACAACTACGTGAAGGTAAACTAGATAATCAAGAAATTGAAATTAATATTGCAACATCTTCATTAGGAGTAGAGATTATGGCTCCTCCAGGGATGGAAGAAATGACTAATCAGCTACAATCGATGTTTAAAAATCTTGCTGGACAGAAACAAAAATTAAGAAAAATCAAAATTAAAGATGCTATGAAATTACTTATTGAAGAAGAAGCTGCAAAATTAATTAATCCTGAAGAATTAAAAGAAAAAGCTATCGAAGCAGTAGAACAACATGGAATAGTATTTATTGATGAAATAGATAAAATATGTAGAAGAGGAGGAGAAATATCTGGACCAGATATTTCAAGAGAAGGAGTACAACGTGATTTATTACCTCTCGTAGAAGGATGCACAGTATCTACTAAACACGGTATGGTAAAAACAGATCATATCTTATTTATTGCTTCTGGTGCGTTTCAAGTATCTAGTCCAGCTGACTTAATTCCGGAATTGCAAGGTAGATTACCTATTAGAGTAGAATTAAAGGCATTAACTACCGAAGATTTTGAACGTATTTTAACTGAACCTAATGCATCATTAACTACTCAATACATTGCTTTGATGGCAACTGAAGGAGTAAATATTACCTTTACTGCTGATGGAATTAAATGTATTGCTGAAGCTGCTTGGCAAGTTAATGAACGAACTGAAAATATTGGCGCTCGTCGTTTGCATACTGTATTAGAAAGATTGATGGAAGATATATCATATGAAGCTAGTGAATGGAGTGGTAAAAAATTATCTATTGATGCAAATTATGTTCATAATCATTTAGATTCATTAATATCTAATGAAGATTTAAGTTTATTTATTTTATAATTATAATAAATTAATTTATTTAACTAATTTTTTATAGATAGAATAATAAAATTATTATAATTATATAGTAATTAATGGTGTTATTTACGTATAATATAAATAATAGCGTTATTAATTTGATATTTAATTAATATAATAATTTACAACGTTTCAGAAATTACTTACTTAATAATCAAGGAAATAATAATGAAAAATTTGTTAATTATAAGTAATTGGAAACTGAATGGCAATAAGTATTTAATTAATAATTTCATCAATAAAATTAGCCATATAATAAAAAATTGTAATTTTTCTATAGTTATAGCTCCACCATTATTATATTTAGATTATATGCAACAAATAATTAAACTTTATAAGTGTGATAATTACATTTCATTAAGTGCGCAAAATATTGATATACATAGTCATGGTTCTTTTACTGGAGAAATTTCCACTAAAATGCTAAAAGATATTGGTATAAAGTATGCAATTGTAGGTCATGCTGATAGAAAAATTTTTCATAAAGAAAATAATAATACAATATTAGAAAAATTTGCTCTTCTAAAATCAGAAGGTATTTTTCCAATATTATGTATTGGAGAAACTAAAAGAGAATATCAAAATAACCAAACAATAGCAATTTGTATTAAACAAATAAATAATATTATAAATAATCTAGGCATTTTAGCTCTTCAAGATACTATAATTGCTTATGAGCCAATTTGGGCAATTGGTAATAAAATCATTATTAATCCAATTTATATACAGAAAATACATAATGCTATCAGAAATTATTTAATGCAAATTAATTATAAGATAAGTAAGAATATTAGTATTCAATACGGTGGTTCTGTTAATTTTACTAATGTACTAAACCTTTTAAAACAACCAGACATCGATGGAGTATTAATTGGTAAAGCATCCTTAGATACAGAGAATTTTATTAAGATACTTAATATAATAAATAATCTTATTCTTTCTGAGGTAAGTATCTAAGTAATGCCATCATTGTTCGATAAGGATTTTTATTTTTATACAAAATACGGTAAATAGCATTTATAATTGGCATATGTATATTATATTTTTTTGATAAATTCATAATAGTTTTAATATTATAGTATCCTTCTATTATTTGTCCTACTTTATTTTTTGCTTCTTTTATATTATAACCTTGAGCTATTAACAAACCAAAATATCTATTACGTGACTTATTAGTAGTACTAGTTAATATAAGATCACCTAAACCAGATATACCAAGTAAAGTATTTAATTTAGCACCTAATTTTATTCCTAAATTAATAGTTTCTTTAAATCCTTTAGTAATTAATACTGATTTAATATTATTACCTAACCCAATACCATCAGAAATACCTACTCCTATTGCAATAATATTTTTTACTATTCCTCCAAGTTGGACACCTACAATATCATAACTATAATATACTCTAAAAATTTTATTATTATGTAATATCTTTTTTAAGTATGAAATTAAATTGTAATCATTACTAGCTACGGTAATAGCAGTGGGTAATCCAACAGCTAATTCTACAGCAAGAGTTGGTCCAGAAATTACAGCAATTGATATATTTTTTTTTAATTTTTCTTGAATTACCGTATATGGTAATTCACCATAACTATGCCTTATTCCTTTAGTTCCTAAAATAATATGTGTGTCATCTTTAACGTACGGTTTAATTATATTAATAATACCAATTAAAAAAATGCTTGGTACAGCAATAATTATATATTTATTATTAATAAATAAATTTTCTATTGAAAATTCAATTTTTAAATTTTTCGGAAATATTATATTTGGTAAAGAATATGTATTACAACGAGAAATACTTAATTTATTCAATTTACTAATATTATTACTCCATAATGATACAATATTATTATTACGTGCAATAGCAATTGCTAAAGCAGTACCATAAGATCCTGTACCAATTATTGCTATATTATTTTTTAACATAAAATTTTAATATATATTATTTTTTATTAAAATATATTACCTTTTATTAAAGGTAAACCACATTCATTCCAAGCTGATATACCAGATTTTAATAAATATATTTTTTTAAATCCAATTTTATTTAATTTATCTACTAAATTTCTAGAAAAAAATTTATTAGTTATAATAATAACAGATTGATTATTATTTATGTTAGTAAATACAGCCTGTTTAAAATCATAAGAAGAGATATTTATACTATTTATAATATGACCATTACAATATTCAATATTACTTCTTAAATCAATTATTATTGAGTTATTATTAATTAACATAACTGCTTCATAACAATTAATTTCTTTAGTTATACCAATTGTATAAAACCAATATTGAATATATATTAATATAAATAATATTATTAACCAAACTAAACAAATAAATGTATGATGATAAAAAAAATTAATAACATTTTGCATAAATTATATATCTTAACTTATTTTTAATTAAAAAAATAAACAGTAATATTATAATAATAATAGTTAATAGTTAAAATAGTTTTTAACTATTCTATAATAAAGTTAAATAAATATTAATAAATTAATTAATTATTTAGTTAAAATTAGTGTAATTTTAATTACCAAAAGTAATTATATTTAATAAGTTTCTATTAAAATGGTAAAATTTAAAATATTATTAATTAATATAATATATAATGTTGCATTATATTTATTACAGCCTATTCTAATTATTAGAATAATTTGGTCAATAATAAAAAAAAATCACTATCACCATAAATGGTATGAACGTTATGGATTTTATAAAAATATAAAATCCAATAGTATTGTATTACATGCTGCTTCTGTAGGAGAAACATTATCAATTGTTCCACTAGTTAATATTTTAAAACATTATTATCCTTCTACATCAATATTAATTACTAATATAACATTTACTGGAAAAATGATAGTAAATAATTATTTTAATTATGTAGATAATATCTACTTGCCTTATGATATTAAATATTTTATAAATAAATTTATTAATTATATAAAGCCAAAAATTTTCATAATTGTCGAAACAGAATTATGGCCTAACTTAATTAAAATATTAAATAAAAAAAATATTCCTATTATCTTAATTAATGCTCGTATTTCAAATTCTTCATTTAGAAAATATAGAATAATTAGTGGCTTTATGTCCGATATATTAAATAATGTTCATTATATTTTTGCACAAAGTGTATTAGATAGTAATCGCTTTAAATCATTAGGAATTAATTCTAATAAATTAGAGGTAATAGATAATTTAAAATTTGATATACATTTAACAAAAAATATTTTAATTAAATCAGTAAAATTACGTTTTAAATGGTCATTACATAATAGACCAACATTAATTGCTTCTAGCACTCATCCTGGAGAAGAAATTATAATATTAAAAGCTTACAAAGAATTAATACATAATTTTCCTAATTTATTACTTATTATAGCTCCTCGTAATATAAAACGTATTAATGAATTAATTTATTTAATATCTAAAAATAATTTATCTTATATTATATTTAGTGAACATATTATACCAAGTAAACAACATCAAATATTATTAATAGATACAATAGGTGACTTATTATTACTATACGGTATTTCTGATATAGCTATCATTGGTGGTAGTTTATTAAACTATGGTGGTCATAATCCATTAGAAGCTATTGTACATATAATTCCAGTTATTGTTGGCAAACATACTAATAATTTTCATGATGTTTATCATAAATTAAAACAAAATAATAGTGTAGTAATAGTTGATTCACTAAATTCTTTAATAAAAGAAATTAATAATTTATTATACAATAAATCTTACTATAATTATCGTACTTGTTATACTAATTTAGTACTTAATAAGTATTGTGGTTCATCAAAAAAAATAGCACATTTAATAGATAAATATGTTAAATAAAGTTATTTATCCAGG
This sequence comes from Candidatus Lightella neohaematopini, assembly GCA_025728475.1. GTDB lineage: Bacteria > Pseudomonadota > Gammaproteobacteria > Enterobacterales > Enterobacteriaceae > Lightella > Lightella neohaematopini_G. The sequence continues at coordinate 140,874 of JAOBJN010000002.1, read as the reverse complement.
AACTTTTGATCCATTAACTAATGGTCATTTAAATATTATTACCCGTGCAGCAAAATTATTCGATAACGTAATTGTTGCCATTGCTAATAATTATAATAAAAAATTGTTATTTAGTTTAAATGAAAGAATTTACCTAGCTAAACAAGTAACATTGCATATTAGTAATGTTACTATTACCAGCTTCAATGGATTAATAGTAGATTTTGCACGTTATAAAAAAATAAATGTAATAATTAGAGGAATTAGATCAACATTTGATTTTAATTATGAAATGCAGCTAGCACAAATTAATAATCAACTTATGCCTAAATTGGAAAACATATTTATGTTTTCTGATAAAAAATGGATAAATTTATCATCAACTATAGTAAAAGAAATTGCATATTATGGTGGTAATATAGAATACTTTTTACCAAAATTAATTGCTCATGCAGTGTACAAAAAATTTAATATCAGCTAATACTCTATTTTTGACAAATATCACAAAAAAATGTACTTCTATTATTCATACGTATAACTTTTATTATATTCATACATTTATTACATTTAGAATTGTAACGTCCATATACTTGTAATTTTTTACTAAACATACCAGTATGTTGATTACAACTAAAATTAATTATAGTAGACCCTCCTAGATTAATAGCGTATAACAATATTTTTTTTATGTTATATATTAAGGTTTTTATTTCATCATCATCTAGAGTTTTAATAATTCTGGTTGGCATAATCTTTGATGCAAATAATATTTCGTTAGCATAAATATTACCTATACCTACTATCCATTTAGTACTCATTAATAAAGGTTTAATTAAAGAATTTTTATTACGAATATTATTACAAAACCAATTATAGTTAAGATCATTGCTTAACGGTTCTATTCCTAATTTTAAAATATTTTTAGGTAAATGATATTTATAACTCCATATTAATGATCCAAATTTTCTACTATCATTATATCTAATTATTATGTTGTTACTCATAACAAAATCAATATGATCATGTTTATCTGGTTCAATATTTTTATGTAATACTTTTAATTTACCAGACATACCAAGATGAATAATTATAAATCCATTTATTAATTCTAATAAAATATATTTAGCTCTTCTGATAACATCAATTACTACTTGATTTTTGATGTGAATTAATTCATTACTTATTGGCCAACGTAAGTTAATATTATATACTTTAGTATACAAAATTGTATGACCAAAAATATATGGTTTAATAATACGTTTACTTACTTCTACTTCTGGTAATTCAGGCATTTGAATAATTAATATGAATTATAATAAAATTAGTATTAGTAGCATCAAAAATCATATTTTAGATTCTTTATATAGAACGTGTTTTCTAATGATCGGATCAAATTTTTTTAATTCTATTTTTTTTGTTTTATTAAGTTTACTTTTTGTCGTAACATAAAAATGTTTTGTGCCAGCCGACGAAACTAATTTAATATTAATACAATTTTTCTTAGACATTTTAATACTCTTTCAAAAATCTTAACTTACAAAAGTTTAGTTTATTATTTTAATATACTTTTAAATGAAATATTTTCTATACCTTTTTTATCAATTATTCTCATACCTTTAGTTGTAACACGTAATTTTATAAAACGTTTTTCTTTAGAATACCAAAAACGATGATAATGTAAGTTAGGTAAAAACTTTCTTTTAGTAATATTCATAGCATGTGATCTTCTATTTCCACTAACTGATTTTTTATTAGTAACACAACAAAATTTTGCCATTTCTAAGTACTCCTAACTCGTTATTATATACTATAATATTAATTATTAAAAAATTAATAATATAATTATTTAAAATATATATAATTATCATAATTAAATATTATTTGTAATAAAAGATATATAACTAACATATTAGTTTATTATAAAATCATAGTAATTACTATAATTATAGGGTATTGTTTATGATAACTTTATTAAAAAAACGTATATTATTAGGTATTAGTGGAAGTATTGCTATATATAAAGTATTTGAATTAATACGTTATTTAAGAAAAAAACAAGCAATAGTACGTATAGTTATGACTAAAACATCAAAAAAACTAATTAACAAATTAAGCTTACAGATTTTATCTAATTACAAAGTATTTGATGATATATTTTATACTAATAATAATAATATAATACATATTAAACTAGCAAAATGGGCAGATTTAATATTATTAGTTCCAGCAACTGCAAATATTATAGCAAAAGTAGCTTTGGGATTAGCTGATGATTTATTAAGTACTATATGTTTAGCAACCAAAGCAAAAATAATAATTATTCCTTCTATGAATAATTATATGTATAAATCTCCTGTTACTCAACATAATATAAAAACATTACGTAAAAGAGGTATATTAATTTGGGGGCCTAATTTTGGCAAACAAATTTGTGGAGATATTGGTCTAGGTTCTATGTTAAATCCAAATATAATTATAAAAAAATTGAAACAATATTTTAATACACCATTAAAAAATTTTAATATTATGATTACTGCTGGTCCTACTCATGAATTAATAGATCCAGTACGTTTTATTAGTAACTATAGTTCTGGAAAAATGGGATTTTCTATTGCTTATGTTGCTGCTTTGCTTGGTGCTAATGTAACATTAATATCAGGTCCAGTTAATTTATTGACTCCACCAGGTAATATAAAACGTATTAATGTAATAAGTGCATTGGAAATGAAAAAAGCTGTTATGGATAATATAAGTAATCAAAATATTTTTATTGGTTGTGCTGCTGTATCAGATTATAGAATAATTAATTTTTCTTCTAGTAAAATTGCTAAAAAAGATAATTTAATTATCAATTTAATTAAAAATCCTGATATTATATCTGAAGTTAGTCAATTAACTAAAAATCGTCCGTACGTTATCGGTTTTTCTGCTGAAACTAATTTAATCAAAGAACATGCTAGAAAAAAATTAATTGAAAAAAAATTAGATTTAATTTGTGCTAATAATGTTTCTAAAAATAGATTTAATAATATAAATAATAATTACAATGAATTATATTTAATATGGCATGATGGAGAAATGCTTTTATCTTTAAACAAAAAACAAGTATTAGCAAAACAATTAATGAAACAAATTATTATTAGATATGAAAAGGATAATAAACATTAAATTATTAAATAAAAATTTTAATTATAAACTACCATCTTACGAAACTGATGGTTCTGCTGGTTTGGATCTAAGAGCTTGTATAACAAATTCTATAGTCTTAAAATCTGGGCAGACTAAACTTATATCTACTGGTATAGCTATACATATCAATAATTATAATATAGCAGCTATTATATTGCCAAGATCAGGATTAAGTCATAATCATGGAATTATATTAAGTAATAATATCGGTTTAATAGATCCAGATTATCAAGGACCTATATTAATTTCTTTATTTAATCGTAGTAAATATAATTTTATTATTAAACCAAATTACAGAATTGCACAAATAATATTTACACCAATATTTAAAGTAAAATTAAAAGTAGTAAAACATTTTACTAATAGGAGTAAACGTTTTAATAAAGGATTTGGTCATTCTGGAATAGAATAACAATTTATTTAGTGAACTTTTTACTTATATTTAATAAATAATTAAATTTATATTTTATTTCTTTTTTAATTTCTTGTAAAAAATCATAAAATTTTTTTTGATTAATTTCATATAATCTTCTAAAACGTTGTTCTCTAATTAATGTACTTAGTACATTATAAGATGTAATATTATAATCAATAATTAATGGATTTATGCCTTTTGTTATTAAATTAGGGTTAAATCTATATAATGGCCAAAATCCAATAGATGTTAATTTATTAACTTGTTGATAACTATAAGATAAATCATATCCATGTTCTATACATGGACTATAAGCAATAACTAACGATGGACCATTATATAATTCTGCTTCTTGTATTGCTTTTATTGTTTGTTGAAAATTAGCACCTATAGAAATTTGCGCAACATATATATGATCATATGCACTTATTATATTTAATCCTAAATCATTATTTTTATTTAATTTTCCATATTTACTAAATTTAGTAACTGCTCCTAAAGGAGTAGCATTAGAATACTGTCCTCCAGTATTTGAGTAACATTGTGTATCTAATACAAGAATATTAATATTTTCTCTTGAATTTAGTACATATTTTAAACCACTAATTCCTATATCATAAGCCCAACCATCACCACCAATAATCCATATTGATTTATTAATTAAATAATTTAAATCATTATAAGAAATAGCATCATTAAGTAATGGATTATTATTTATTAATTTTTTTATTTCTTCAATATGTTTATATGATAACTCATTATTATTTAAAACTATATTAATGTAGTTATTTAAACTAGGTACTATTTCTTTTAGTTTATCTATTTTTCTTAATACTCTTTTTTTGTGAAAATTAATAGATAATTTAAATCCTAAACCAAATTCTGCATTATCTTCGAATAAAGAATTAGCCCATGCTGGACCTCTACCAAAATTATCTTTTGTATATGGAGTAGTTGGTAAATTACCACTATAAATAGAAGAACAACCAGTAGCATTTGCTATTATTAATTTCTTACCGTATAATTGAGTTAGTAATCTTATATATGATGTTTCTCCACATCCAGCACATGCACTTGGATATTCAAATAATGGTTGAATAAATTGTGATGTTTTAATATTTAATTTTTTAAAATTATTAGTATTTATATTATCTGGTAAATTTTTAAAGAAATTAAAATTAATTTTTTCTTGATTAAAATATCTTAAATTAGGTTTCATATTAATTGCTTTAACTCCATTTATCATAACAGGACAAGCTTCTACACATAATTTACATCCAGTACAATCTTCTGGAGATACTTGTAATACGTATTTTTTATCTTTAAAATTTTTTAATTTTAAAGATAAAAAAGACATTTTATCTGGTTTATTATCTAAATTTTCATTATCAACTATTTTAACTCTCAATGCAGCATGAGGACATATTGCTACACAATAATTACACTGTTTACATAAATCAGCATTCCATACAGGAATATAATCTGCAAGATTACGTTTTTCCAACTTTGAAGTACCAGTATACCAACTTCCATCAACAGGAAGCATTGAAACAGGAATATAATTACCTAATCCATGAATCATGTTATAAATTAAATTTTTTTTACATATAGTGTGATTGATAATATTATTATTTATTGTATTATTTAAATTAATACTAATAGTATTTAATTTTATAGGTACAAGTTTTACTAACTTAGTTATATTAGGTAACAAATTTAAGTAATTTAATACTAGTTTCTTATTTTTACTTTCATAAGTATCTATTATTAGATTTTTTAAATGATTTATTACTATATTCATTGGTAATATTTTTATTAACTTAAAAAATATTACTTGCATAATAATATTAGTTTTGTTACCTAAATTATATTTATTAGCTATGTATTTAGCATTTATTATATATAATTTAATTTTTTTATTATAAAGTATTAATTTAATATTATTAGAAAACATATCTAGAATTTTATTAGAACAATATACCGTATTAATTAATAAAATACCATTTCTACTCAAATTATCTAATATATTATATTTATTTATAATCTGCCAATGACCACAACTTATAAAATTAGCTGATTTTATTAAATAAGGAGCATTAATATTATTACTGCTAATTCTTATATGAGAAGAAGTTAAGCTACCTGATTTTCTAGAATCGTAATGAGAGTAACTTTGTACAAATAAATTAGTATTATTACCAATTATAGTCACGCTATTTTTAGCAGCAGATACTGAACCATCACCACTAATACCATAAAATATTGCTTCTATTATATAATTATGCAATGAATACTTACTATTTGATACTATTAATGATAAATTAGTAACATCATCATGAATACCAACAGTAAAATTTAATTTTGGATTATTTTTATTTAGTTCTTTAAATATTGAAAATACACAATTTAAATCAAATTCTTTTGATCCTAAACCAAATCTACCATTAATAACTATCGGTAAATGTTTTATTTGTTTATTATAAAATGCTTTAGTTAATGCACTATTAACATCTAAATATAGTGGTTCTCCAGAAGATCCTGGTTCTTTAGTTCTATCTAATACAGCAATTGCAGAAACTGTTTTGGGTAAAATTCTTATAAATTCTTGATAAAAAAATGGACGATATAATTTTGGTATAATTACACCAACTTTATATTTTTTTTTAATTAAGTACATTACTACTTCTTTACAAACGTAAGAAGCTGATCCCATAACTACTATAATTGAAGTTGCTTGTAAATGCCCATAATATTCAAACGGATTATATTTTCTTCCAGTAAGTAAATAAAATTTATTCATAATACATAAAATATTTTCTAATACATTATTATAGTAAATATTTGATGCTTCTCTAGATTGGAAATAAATATCATCATTAGTAGATACTCCTCTAATTAATGGATTATTAGGATCTAATGATCTTTTTCTATGATTATTTATTGATGTTTGTGAAATTATAGAACATATAATTTTTTTATTTAATAAATTTATCTTGTTTATTTCATGTGATATTCTAAAACCATCAAAAAAATGTATAAATGGTATTCTACTATTTAAACTAGTAGCTTGTGATATTAATGCAAAATCTTGTGCTTCTTGTACACTACTAGAACATAACATTGCACATCCTGTAGTACGCGCAGTCATAACATCAGAATGATCACTAAAAATTGATAATGAACTTGTTGCCACTGATCTAGTTGCAACATGTAGTACAAATGGCATAAGTTGCCCAGCTATTTTATATAAATTAGGAATCATTAATAATAATCCTTGTGAAGATGTGAATGATGTAGCTAAAGATCCTGTCTGCAACGCTCCATGTATACTAGCAATTACACCAATTTCTGATTGCATTTTTATTACTTTAGGCACATCTCCCCATATATTAGGTAAATTACTATCTGACCATTGACTTACTAAGTCTGACATAGTAGAACTAGGAGTGATTGGATAAATTGTTATAATTTCATTTATAACATAAGCAATATTTGCTACTGATTGATTACCATCTATAACAATCATATTTAATTATTAATAAATTAATTAGATAGTTAAAATTTATATTATAATTTTTATTTTATTATTAAATTATTTTAAATCTAAAAAATATATAGTTATTAAATTATTTTTAAATTAATTTAACTAATTTAGTCTATCATGTTTTATTTAAATCTAATACAATTAGTAATGCTAATAAAATTACTTAATAATTTTATTATTCTTATATTATTTTTTAATTATTTACTAAAATAATAAGCTACACTAGTTATTATTTCAAGTAACTAAATATTAAATATTAGTTTAAAAATTTAACTCTAAATAATTTAATAAATTAGGTAATAGTTAAAATAATAATTAAATATTTAAGCTATTTGTATTAATTAGTTTTCAATAATTCTATTTATCATTATTAATAGTTTTAATTAATATAATAAAATATTATATTATTTATATATTAAACTTTAATTAATTATTAAATCTATACATAGATTATTGTTTGTATAATTATTGAGATATAAATTTAGTAAAAAAAATTATAATATAATTGTATTTTTTATTTTTAGTAATTATAATTACTATATATTTTATTATATATTTAATTAATAGATAATATCGACATTTGTCATATTTAATTTAATAATTTTAGTTTATCTTTATTATAATTAAATTTGAAAATATGAAGCTTTTATTAAATAAAAAAATATTAGTAACTGGTATATCAAGTAAATATTCTATTGCTTATGGTATTGCTAAAGCTTTACATAAAGCTGGTGCTGATTTAGTTATTACATGTCAAAATAAAAAATTAAAATCACGTATTGAAAAAATTTTAAATAACTTAAATCCTATTGATATAATTACATGTGATGTATCTCAAGACAATGAAATAAATTTATTATTTGTTAAATTATCTAAGATATGGTCTAAATTTGATGGATTAATACATTCTATTGCATATGTTAATAGTACACAATTAAATAATGATTATATCAAAGTAATTAATAGAGCTGATTTTATTAAAGCACACGAAATTAGTTCTTATAGTTTTGTAGCTTTATCAAAAGCTAGTTTTGATATGTTAAATGATAATTCTTCATTAGTAACAATAACTTATCTTGGTTCTAATAAAGTAGTTCCTAACTATAATGTTATGGGTGTTGCTAAAGCTTCACTGGAAGCTAATGTACGTTATATGGCTTATTCTATGGGAAAAAATAATATTAAAGTTAATGCAATTTCTTCAGGACCAATAAAAACGATATCATCTTATAAAATAAAAGATTTTAAGAATATGTTTTCTTATTATTTAAGTCATAATTGTATAAAAAAAGAGATTACCATAGATAATATTGGTAATGTTGTAGTGTTTTTATGTTCTGATTTATCAAATGGTATTACTGGTGAAGTAATTAATGTTGATAACGGCTTTAATATTTTATCTTGTCCATCAATGTAATAAATTTTATTATTATTCCTCTGTAGTTCAGTTGGTAGAACAACGGACTGTTAATCCGTGTGTCACTGGTTCGAATCCAGTCGGAGGAGTAAATAATTTAATTCTACTTATTCCATATAAGTAAACAAAAATTTTTTCTTCCTCTACAAATTAGAGTATAACTATTATATAATTTATCTTGTTCGATAAAAACATAATTAGGGATATTGTTTTTTATGTTATTAACTTTGACTGAATTTGATTTAATAATTATACGAGCTTCTTTATAAGATTTAGCTAAATTAGCTAGTACTAAAACTTGTTGTAAATTAATTTGTTCATTACTAATTTTAATTGATGGTATTCCATCTTGAGATAGTTGCTTAAAATCTTTAATTGTTAGTAAATCTATTTTATTATTTTGTTTAAATAAGCTATTAGTAATACGTCTTGCTGATGCAAAACCTGATGAACCATGTACCATTAACGTAGCATATTTTGCGAGTATATATTTTGCTAATGGTACATTATTAATTTTTATATTTCTTCTTTCTAAGAAAAGAATAGTTTTTAAACTAATTAAAGTAAATAATTTTAGATACTTATATATATAAATATCATTAATGTTAATTAAAAATTGATAAAATTTATATGGACTAGTTTTTTTTGGATCTAGCCAAATTACCCCACAACCAGTTTTACTGTATTTAGTACCATCTGATTTTAATATCAATGGTAGAGTAAAACCAGTAACTAACTTGTGATAAATATCTTTTATTAAATTAATACCAGCAATAATATTATTCCATTGATCAGAACCACCAATTTGTAATATTACATTATAATATTTGTTTAAATGAAGAAAATCATATCCTTGCAATAAGGTATAAGAAAATTCAGTAAATGTAATCCCAAAATCATTATTTAATCTAAATTTAATAAAATATTTATTTATCATATTTTTTACAGAAAAATGTTTTCCTATAAATTTTAAAAATTTAATTAAATTAATTTTTTTAAACCAACTAAAATTATTTAAAATAATAATATTATTATTTAAATTGGAACTCAAAAATTTAGATATCTGTAATTTAAGTTTTTTTATATAAAACTTAATTTTTTCTAAGTCTTGTAGTTTACGTTTTTGAGACCTAAAACTAGGATCACCAATTACACTAGTAGCTCCACCAATTACAATAACAACTTTATGACCTGCTAATTGAAAATATTTTAAACATACTAATAAAGCTAAATGACCTAAATGTAAACTATCTGATGTTGGATCAAAACCACAATATAAAGAAATAAATCCATGTTTCATTTTTTCTTGCAACACATTATCATTAATAATATGTTTTATAATGCCTCTATCTTTTAGTTCTTGAACTATATCCATATTATTTAACTTATATTAAACAAGTAATTTATTTAATTAAAATATTTATTTTTATTTTATAATAAAAATCTTATAAAAATTAATTTATATTTATTAAAATAATAATATTTAATTACTATGTTTTTAAATAAAACTAACAACACTATTTATTATTGATAATTATCAAAGATTAACTTTATTTACTAATAAATATAATTAAATTGAATAATATTATACAGTAATACTAATAATCTAATTAATTATTATATAATAATTTGAATATTTAACTTTATATAATCAATTACTTATTATGATTTACTAACTTATGAAAATGATAATAAAAGATAAATTTCTACATAATTATTTTTTAACTAAATTATATTATCTTATTATTTTAAATTAATAAAAATATTATTTTCTATCTTAAAAATAAGAAAATATAATTAACATTATTATTTATAATAATATAAATTTATAATATATTTATCTAATAATTTGTTTAATTCATTATTAATAAATAATAACATAAATATTTCTTAATTAAAACACTATTAAATAGTAGTAACAGTTATCGTATTTGTAAATATTAATAAATAATTAATTAAAAATTATTATTTATTATATTTATTAAAAACTTCTTTTATTAAATTTTTTAACTTACCATTATGATACATATCAGTCATAATATCACAACCACCAATTAATTTTTTATCTAACCATAATTGAGGAAATGTTGGCCAATTACTGTATACAGGTAATATACGTCGAATATCATCATGTTCTAATACATTAATATATGCAAATCTTTTACCACATGCAAATAATAGTTTTATAGCTTGCATAGAAAAACCACAACTTGGTCTTTCTGGTGTGCCTTTCATATATAAAATTATTGGATTATTATTAATTTGTTTTTTAATCTTTATAATTACAGAATCCATTATATTTCCTTAAATATTAGTTTTTTAAAATTAATTATTAAATTTATTTTTCATAAATTTTTCTACAGTATATATTATAGTTTTAGTTTGATGATCAATTTCAATATTAACAAAATCAAATAACTTTCTATTTTTTAAATTAGTACATCTTAATGTCTCTGGAATTAAATAAACACAAAAACTATTATTAATTACTTTACCTATAGTTAAACTAATACCATCTATACTAATAAATCCTTTAGGTAATATAAATTTAATTAATTCATCTTTTACATTAAACCAAATAATTTTATTATTATTTAGGTTAATAATATTAATTATTTTACCTAATCCATGAATATGACCAGAAATTAAATGACCACCAATTTCTTTACTAAGATTCATAGATCTTTCTACATTTACTATATCGCCTATTCTTAAAAATCTTAGATTAGTACAATATAAAGTTTCTTTTATTATATCAAAACTAATTATATCACTATTAATAATAGTAACTGTTAAACAACATCCATTTATAGAAATTGATGCACCAACAATTAAATTATTTAATAAATTTTTAGTTAATTTTATTGATAAAGTTAAAAAATTAACTTTTTTATTAATACATATTACAGGTGTAGATAATTGTATTATTCCGGTAAACATATGTTTTATTCCTTTTTTGTATAACATTAAAATAATAATTTTGCTATTAATTATTTTATGATTAAATAATTATAATTACTAGATTTAAATAAAAACTAATGATATTATGATTGTGTAGTTGAATTTTAGTAGATTTTAGTTATGACTAACACGTCCGTAGCTCAGCATGGTAAGAGTATCACTATGACATAGTGATGGTCAGTGGTTCAAATCCACTCGGACGTATTTAAATAAAATTATTATTATCTATATAAATATAATATTTTAAGTATAATTATAGATAATTATTGATAATATAACATGAATTTAATAGATTATGAAATAGTTTAATTTTTACTATATTATTAAATAACTGTATAAGGAAGGTAATTATGAATTATATTAAATTAATCCAAACTATTTTAGTTGTTGGTTGTTTTTCTTTAGTTGGTTGTTCTAATAAGAATAAAATTAATCAAATATCTTCAGAAGTTAAGACATTAGACACAAAATTTAATAAAATTAGTAATGATGTAGATAACATGCATTCTGATATACAAAATGCTAAAAATAATGCGGTTAGAGCTAATCAAAGATTAGATAATCAAATTACTAATTATCGTAAGTAAAAATTTTTTGGATTGTAGAATAACGTTTAGTTAATATTCGTTATTCTACCAAATAATATATATTTATATTTATAGTGTATTTATATACTTACTTAGATAGATAAGTATGTTGTTTTGCTTGGTCTCTTATATTTTTAATTATTGAACGTAAACCATGATTTCTAGATACAGTTAAATATTTATTTAGATTTAAATTATTTAATAATGAGTATATGTTAAGATTAATTAATTCTGTTAAACTTAAGTCTTTATATAAAATAAATACTACAGCAATTAATCCTTTTACTATTAAAGCATCACTGTGTCCTTGTAAATTAACTTTATTGTTTTTATTACTTAAAACTATCCACACCTGACTCTGACAATCAGAAATTAAGTATTTAGATATTCTATATTTATTAGGAAATGATGGTAGTTTTTGTCCTAGTTCAATGAGATATAAGTATTTTTCTTCCCAAGAAAAACAATTATTAAAATTATATATTAATTGTTCTTGATTCATTATTATTTTATTTAAGTAATTAATATTTTATTAATTTTTGTTAAAATATCTACTAATTTATCTATTTCAAAATAATCATTATACATAGCTAACGATATTCTACACATACTATTAACTTTAAAATAATTCATAATTGGTAATGCACATTGATGACCAGTACGAATAGCAATACCATAAATATCTAATAAACTACCTATATCATAAGCATGATGTGTGCCTAAATTAAAAGAAATTACACTAATTCTATTATATGTAATAGATCCATAAATTTTTATATTAGGAATATTATTTAAAACATTAAAAGCATATTTAGTTAACAACTTTTCATGTAATGAAATTTGTTGTAATCCAATATCTTCTATATAATCAATAGCAGCACCTAATCCTATAATACCAGCAGTATTAGGTGAACCAGCTTCGAATTTCCATGGTACTTGATTAAAGGTAGTCTTTTTTGTTAAACTAACATTTTTAATCATGGCACCACCAGTTTCCCAAGGTGACATACTATCAAGTAAATGTTTTTTACCATATAATATTCCGATGCCAGTTGGACCATACATTTTATGACCTGAAAATACATAAAAATCACAATTTAATAACTGTACATCAACTTTTTGATGCATAATACATTGTGCTCCATCAACTAATACTAAACTATTACTAATATTTTTTACTTGATTAATAATATCTTCTATTGGATTAATAATTCCTAATACATTTGATACTGCAGTAATTGCAAATAAACGAGTATTACTATTTATTAGTGATGATAATTGTGATAAATCTAAAGTACCATTTGGTAGTAATGGTATATATTTAATAAACAACTTCTTTTCTTTTGCTAGTATTTGCCAAGGTACAATATTAGCATGATGTTCCATTTCTGTAATAACAATACTATCTCCAGGACGTAAAAATTTTCTACCCCAACTATAAGCAACTAAATTAATACCCTCAGTTGTACCCTTAGTAAATATAATTTCTTCAGTTTGTTTAGCATTAATAAAATTAGCTATCTTACAGCGTACTTGTTCTACTTTATTAGTTGCTTCACGACTTAATGTATGAATACCTCTATGAACTGCTGCATATTCATATTTATAATAGTTCATTTCGCGTTCTATTACATAATTAGGTTTTAATGAACTTGCTGCATTATCAAAATATACCAATTGATTATTATTTATTTTTTTATTTAAAATAGGAAAATCTAGTCTAATTTTTGATATGGGATATATCATAATTAATTAAATTAAATTTTTAAAAATGTTAAATATTACTTTATGTAACTCATAATGACTAATTTTATTAATTACTTCTTTAAAAAAAGCATCAATAATTATTTTTTTAGCATCAATATAACTAATTCCTCTTGAACACAAGTAAAAAATCTGATCACAATTAATATTACTAATAACTACTCCATGAGTACAATGAACTTTACGATTATATATTTCTATTTGTGGTTTCGTGTTAAATTTTGAAGTACTATCTAATAGTAATCCTTGACTGAATATATTACTATTAATCTTTGAAGCTAACTGCATTATTTTTATCATCCCATTAAGTAAATATTTACTATTATTACTAATAATAGCTTTATGTAACTGCTTACTAGTGCAACTACTAGCAATATGATGTATATAAGTATTAATTATATTATTATTATTATTTGATAATACAGATAAACTATTAGCACATATTAATGTGTTAATTCCATTTGATTTAATATGCATTTCATCCTTATGAATTTTATTTCCTACAACAAATATATTACTGTTTAATTTAGCATGATCACTAATAGTAATATACTTATAATTAAAATGATAACTATAATGATTTTCTAATGATAACTTAGTATATTCAAGTGTAGCATAATTATGAATAAATATAAATGTATTAATATTGTTAATATAAGAATAATATTTATTATTATCAGTAAAATATTCTATGATATGTGTTTTTGTATTTTTTAAAATATTAATATAATAACGATTTTGTGATATATTAACTGTATCTTTAGATAAACCATCATTAATATGTAATAAGTATATTGGTTTTTCATCAATATCTTTATTTATATTGATAATATATGTTTTATAACAGAAACTTTCTGTTAAATGATAAAATATATCAGAATTTTTATTAAAATTTATATTATTGTCATTATATTTCAATTCAATATTAATATTCTTATTATAATTACTTAATTCAGAATAAAAATTACCATTAATAAAAACTAATATATGAACATTTTCAATAATACTAGATATATTAAAATTATTAGAATATTTATTATTTCGTAATATAAATTTACTTTTTAATAACTTGTTATAACTTATATCATTATAATACTTATTAAAAATATTTGGTATTGACCACAGCATTTTAATATATTTCCAGTGTTTATAAAATTTTATTGAACTATAAATTTTTTTTTTGCTAAATAATTTATACCATTGAGGTAATAAATTACTAGTATTGCTGTTTAGCAAACCAGTCATAACCATGTTCCTCTAGTTTTTCTACTAAAAACTTATTACCAGATTTAATAATACAACCGTTATATAGTATATGTACTTTATCTGGTTCAATATATTTTAAAATTCTTTGATAATGAGTAATAATAATAAATGATCTATTTTTATTTCGTATACTATTTATAGTAGTGGCTACCAATTTTAATGAATCAATATCTAAACCTGAGTCTATTTCATCTAATATACATAATTTTGGTTCTAATAATAGTAGCTGTAAAACTTCACTTAATTTTCTTTCTCCACCAGATAAGCCTACATTAACAAATTTATGTAATAAATCATCAGACATATTTAATAACTTAATTTTGCTTGTTATTAATGGTATTAGATGTGCATTATCTAATGCTAATAAATCATTGCTTTTTCTTATATTATTAATTGCTACTTTAAGAAAAGTAAAATTACTCACACCTGGAATATCAATTGGGTATTGAAAAGCAACAAATATTCCATATTTTGCTCTTTCATCAGGGCTGAGATTTAGTAAATTATTATTATTAAATATTATTTTACCATTAGTAATATTATATTTTTTATTACCCGCTATAACAGCAGATAAAGTACTTTTTCCTGATCCATTAGGACCCATGATAACATGTACTTCACCATAATCGACTACAAGATTTAATTTTTTTATAATAGTATTATTATTTACACTAACATCTAAATTTTCTATAATTAACATACAACCTCAATTGGAATAAACTGAAGTAATTTATATTATCCTAAACCTTCATCTAAATTTATAGTAAGTAGTTTTTTTGCTTCCATTGCAAATTCTAGTGGTAATTTAGTAAATATATCTTGACAAAATCCACTAATTATCATAGAAATAGCATTATCATTATTTATTCCTCTTTGATTAAGATAGAATAGTTGATTTTCACCCACTGATGAAGTTAAAGCTTCATGTTCTACTTGTGAAGAATTGTTACATACTTGTATATCTGGTAAAGTATAGGTACCGCATTTATTACCGATCATAATAGAATGACATTGTGTGTAGTTACGTGAATAACTAGCATTATGGTCTATTTTTACTAATCCCCGATAAGTATTTTTACTATGACCAGCTGAAATACTTTTAGAAATTATAGTAGAGTTAGTATTTTTACCTATATGAATCATTTTTGTTCCAGTATCAGCACATTGATGCATATTAGTAAGTGCAATAGAATAAAATTCACCTATAGCATTGTTACCTTTAAGAATAATACTTGGATATTTCCAAGTTATTGCTGAACCAGTTTCTGATTGAATCCAAGACATTTTTGAATTATTACCTATACATAATGCACGTTTAGTTACAAAATTTAATATTCCACTTACATGATTAATACCTGCAAACCAATTTTGGATAGTAGAATATTTTACTGTAGCATTATCTAGTATAATTATTTCTACTACTGCTGCGTGCAATTGATAATTTTTTCTTATTGGAGCTGAACATCCTTCAATATAACTAACATAACTGTCTTGATCTGCTATAATAATAGTTCGTTCAAATTGTCCGGTATTTATAGAATTAATACGAAAATATGTAGATAATTCTATCGGGCATTTTACTCCTTTAGGAATATAAATAAATGTACCATCTGATAGTACTGCAGAATTAAGAGCTGAAAAAAAGTTATCATTTATAGGAACAACACTACCTAAATATTTACGAACTAATTCTGGATAATTATTTATTGCAAAACTTAAAGAACAAAAAATGATACCATAACTTAATAATTCTTTTTGATAAGTAGTAGATACTGATACAGAATCAAATACTGCATCAATTGCAATATTATTAATTTCCTCAGTAGGAATTCCTAATCTATCAAATGTTTGTTTTACTTCATTAGTAAGATAATAATTATCTGTTTTTTTATTACTTACTGCATGACCTTTATATTTCGGTGCAGAATAATAACTATAACTATTATAATTAATATTAGGATAATAAGCATTTAACCAATGAGGCTCTTTCATACTTACCCATGTGTGATAAGCTTTAAGACGAAATTCTAACATCCAATCCGGTTCACATTTTTTTTTCGAGATATCACGTACTACTTGTTCATTTAACCCATTTTCTAATTCATCACTAATTAATTTAGTATAAAATCCTTCTTTATATTCTATATTTTTTTTTACTAAGTTAATTATATCTTTTTCATTTTTATTTATCATTATATACACTTGTTAATATTAAAAGTGATTATCTAAAATATTAATAATTTTATTTATTAAACTTATCAAGTTATTTAATAATAATTACTAATGTGAAAATATTTTTAATAAAAATTATTTATTATCTTAAATAAGCACCAAATCTTTGTTTTAATTTTAAAAAACACTTATTAACAATACTAGATATTTCATTTTCTTCTAAATTACGAGAATAATTTTGTATTTTTATACTAATAGTAACACTTTTATAACCTTTAGAAATATTACCACCCTTATATACATCAAATATTCTAACATTAATTAAACTAGTATCAATACATTTTTTACATTCTTTGATAATATCAATAGATAAAATATCATCTGAAATTATAATAGATAATTCTCTATAACTAACTGGGTATTTAGATAACAAATTAATTTTTCTATTTTTTTTAAATTTATTAATATAATTCCATAATAGTTCAAAAACTAATATTTTATTTGATAAAGATAATTTTTTTTGTATTAATGGATGAATAGTTCCAATTAAACCTATATAAGTATTTTTAAAAAAAATATATGCACTTTGTCCGGGATGTAATAATGGATCATTACAAACTCTAAATTCTATATTATCTATTATATCAATTAAGATAAATATTGATTCTAAATCACCTTTAATATCGTAAAAATCTAATAATCTATTAGATAAATTCCAATGTTTATATGAATAATTACCATATATTAATCCTGATAACATAAAATGTTGTACAATACGATTATTACTATTATTACAATTTTTATAAGAAAAACAAAATCCTGATTCAAATAAACGAATACATTGTAACTGTCTATTTTTATTATAAATTAATACATGAATTAATCCAGGTAATAAAGACAATCTCATAGATGACATATTAATATTTATTGGATTAATTAATGTAACTAATTTTTTATTTGGATATAGCAAGGTTTGTAATTTTTTATCGATAAAACTATAACTAATGATTTCTTGATATCCTTTATCTACCAATAATATTTTAGTACGATCCAATAATGTTGATAATTTGTATTTAGATAATGTTATATATTTATTATTGTTTAATTGATCATTACTATAAATATTATCAAAACCATATATACGTATTAATTCTTCAATTAAATCTTCTTCTTGTAATAAATCACAACGCCAACTAGGGGAATAAACGTACCAAGAATATTTTTTTTTATCAACTAAACAACCAATATTATATAATATATTATCTACATTATAACTTGGTATTTTTACTCCAGTTATTTTATAGAGTTTACTTTTTTTTAATATTATTTGTTTATTTTTTGGTAATAATTTATTATAAGTTATACTTGTGATTGGGCCTGGAATACCACCATATATTTTTACTAATAATTCAGTAGTTTTTTCTATAACAACTGTTACTAAATGATAATCTAATTTATTCATAACAACATTAAAATTATTATGTGTAGTAAATTTGTTAATATAAGTAATATTATCTAAAGTATTAAAAAAAGCACAATTAATAACTATATCTATATTATCATTAATATTATTGGATAATTCTAAATAAGATAATATTTTTTTATAGTTAGAAATTACTATATTCTTAGGTAAGAAATTTAATTTATTTTGTTCTATATTATCAGTTAATTTTAACTTACGAATTATAATTCCATTACTAACAATGTTTTTATTAAAAATCATTACTACATAACCTAATTCTAGAAAAATATAATTAATAATATCTAAAATAGAAAATGTTAATTTTATACCTACTCTACGTAATTTTTCTAATAACCATATAGGTAATGGATTATTAATCCTAATATTTTTGATTATTCTTGATAAAAAAATTGGACATATATAAGGAACTTTTATATTAATTTTAATAACATCTTTTATTTTTGGTGGTGTTATATGATAATAATTAAACAAATTAAATTTAACATTATTTAATGTTAATATTTCCCTAGCTAATCCTAAAACGTTATAACAATCAATTCTATTAAATGGAATATTGACGTTAATAATATTATCATCCAAATTTAAATATTTTTTTATATCATAACCTATTGGAGCATCATGTGGTAATATTATAATATTATTACCGTATTCATTAATACCTAAATCTAAAAATGAACATAGAATACCTTCAGAAGGTATTCCATTTATTTTAGCATATTTAATGTATTTATTTGTTATAGTAGTTGCTCCTACTGGAGCAACTACTACTTTAGTGTTAATATTAACTATTATATTATCTAAAATAATATTAATAATTTTATAACCAATATTAATTTTTAATAAAAATAAATTATTTAGTTTTGGTAAATATCTAATTTCTGTAATAACACCAATTACTAATCCTGAAATATTGTTATTAATTAATAAATTAACATTATCTACCTCAAATCCAGATATAGTTAATTTATTAATTAAAGAATTTACATTAATATTAAAATTTAAAATTTCACGTAACCAAAGCTCACTAAATATCATTTAGTATCTCATTATTTAAATTGTTTAAGAAAACGTAAATCATTTTTAAAAAAATATCTTATATCGTTTATATTATAACGTATCATGACTAAACGTTCTATTCCTAAACCAAAAGCAAAACCAGAAAAAATTTTTGTATTTATATTTAAATTTTTTAGTACTTTAGGATGAACCATACCACAACCAATAACTTCTAACCAATTATTATTATTCATAATATCAATTTCCATCGATGGTTCAGTAAATGGAAAATAAGACATACGGAAACGAGTAATTTTCTTTTTATTAAAGAAAAAATTTAAAAATTTATGTATTATATTTTTTAAATGTAATAAATTTATGTTACGGTCAACTACTAATCCTTCCATTTGATGAAACATCGGTGTATGAGTAACACTATAGTCTTTTCTGTACACTTTTCCAAAGGAAACAATACGTATTGGTGGTTTATTATGTTTCATATATCTAACTTGTATACTAGATGTTTGTGTACGTAATAATGTCTCTTTATCTAACCAAAAAGTATCTTGAGGATTTCTTGATGGATGATTAATTGGTATATTTAATGCATCAAAATTATGGTAACTATCTTCTATTTCTAATCCAGGAACATTAGTAAAATTTAATTTGTAAAAAAAGTAGTTAATATCTGTTACTGCAGATGTAATTGGATGTAACCCACCTATTCTGCTAGTTCTTCCAGGTAATGTAATATCTATTTTTTCGTCAGCAATAGATTTTTCTAATGTTTCTTTTTCTAAATATTCTCTATGTTTTAATATTATATTTGTAATATCACATTTTGTTTTATTAATTAATTTACCAACATAAGATCTATCTTTTAGATTTATTAAGTGTATTTTTTTTGTTAATTTACTGATATAACTATTTTTACCTAAAAATTTACTATAAATTGAATTCAACTCATAAATATTTTTTGATAATGATACTTTTTCTTTTACTTTATTAAATAAATTTTTGATATTAGACATATTAATTAAGATTAAATAATAAAAACTATTGTTTTATTTGTTTAATTAAATTTTTAAATATTTCTGGATTATGTATAATTAAATTAGTAATTATTTTTCTATTTATTAAAATAGATAATTTCTTTAATTTACATATCAATTGACTGTAAGTTAATCCATATAATCTAGAAGCTGCATTTATTTTAATAATCCATGATTTACGGAATTGTCTCTTTTTATTTCGACGATCTCTGTAACTATACTGATTAGCTTTTATAACTGCTTGAAAAGCTGAACGATATGTTCTTGATCTAGCTCCGTAGTAACCACTTGCTTGTTTTAATATTTTTTTATGTCGTTGATGAGCAGTTACTCCTCTTTTAACACGAGTCATATTATCCTCCAAAATCTACTATTATAGATAAGGTAAACATTTATTAATTACTTTTAAATTACTTCTTTTCGTTATTGCTTTAGATCTTAATTGCCGTTTATGTTTTGATGTTTTTTTTATTAAAATATGACGCATGTTAGATTTTTTATATTTAAATTTACCAGATGATAATTTTCTAAATCTTTTTGTAAAACTACGTATTGTTTTTATTTTTAACATATTAAATTTACTCTTTATAATTTTATATCTTATTTTTATTTTTTACGGGAGTTAACATAACGCTAATTTGTCTTCCTTCAATTTTTAATAAAGAATTATCCATAATTATTAATTTATGTAAATCGTTTTTCATACGTTTTAATATATTAATACCAATTTGTTGATGTATAATTTCTCTGCCTCTAAATTTTAGAGTTACTTTTATTTTATTACCCCGATTTAAAAGTCTAATAATATTACGTAACTTAATATTATAATCATTTTCTTGTGTATTAGGTCTAAATTTAATTTCTTTAATATTTAAAGATTTTTGTTTCTTTTTTTGTTCTTTAATTAATTTACTTTTTTCATATATAAATTTACCATAACTTATTATTCTACAAACAGGTGGGATAATATTAGGATTTATTTCTACTAAATCAGAATTTAATTTACTTGCTCTAAGTAAAGCATCTTGTAAACTAACAATACCAATTTGTTTTAAATCTATATTAATTAAACGAACTTTATCTGCCTTTATTTCTTCGTTAATTCTATTTTTGAACTTAATTAATTTTGACTTAATGTTAATTTTAATTTAACTCCTATATTAACTTTAAATTAAATAATTACTTATCTCATATTTAATTTTTTCTATGAAATTATTAATACTTATAATATAAAAATTTTTACTCTTACTAGTCCTAACTGATAATTTTTTTGATGATATTTCTTCATTACCACAAACAATTATATATGGTATTTTACAAATAATATATTCTCTAATTTTAAAACCTAATTTTTTATTTCTAGTATCTATTTTAGTTCTTATATTTAATGACATTAGAATTTTTCCAATTTCATTTACATAACTATATTGATTAATACTTATATTTGTAATAACTACTTGTATTGGTGCTAACCATACTGGATAAAATCCAGCATATTCTTCCGTAATTATTCCTATAAAACGTTCTATTGAACCTAAAATAGAACGATGTATCATAATTGGAGTACTACGAGTATTATTTTTGTTAATATAATAAGCATCTAAACGATTTGGAAGAAAAAAATCTAACTGTATAGTACCACATTGCCAAAATCTTCCTAGTGAATCTAATAATATAAACTCTATTTTTGGTCCGTAAAAAGCACCGTCACCCAATTGATAATCAAAAATTATATTATTTCCTTTTAAAGAATCTACTAGTTTTTTTTCGGCCCAATTCCATGTATTATCATCACCAATTCTATACTTTGGTCTAGTTGATAATTTAACTTTAATATTTTTAAAACCAAATATATTGTAAACATGATATATCATTTTTATGCAATTACTAATTTCATCATATATTTGTTCTTCTGTACAAAATATATGTGCATCATCTTGAGTAAAATTTCTGATACGCATTAATCCATACAAAGATCCAGATGGTTCATTTCTATGACAACTACCAAATTCTGCTATTCTTAAAGGTAAATTACGATAAGATTGTATTGTTTGATTAAATATTTGTATATGTCCTGGACAATTCATAGGTTTAATACAATATTCTCTATTTTCTGAACTAGTAGTAAATATATTATTTGAATAATTATCCCAATGACCTGTAATTTTCCATATATTTTTATCCATCATAGATGGACATTTAACTTCTTGATAAGAAAATTTTTTTAATTGTAATCTAATAAATTTTTCTAATTCTTTAAATATAATTAGCCCATTATTATGCCAAAATATCATTCCAGGTGCTTCTTCTTGAATATGATATAAATCCATTTGTTTAGCAATTTTTCGATGGTCACAAAATAAAATATTATTTTTATAATTAGTCTGACACATTAAATTTCTAAAAAATTAATTAATTTAATTGTTAAAATTATATTTATTTAGTAAAATATCATCCTTATTAAGAAACTTCAATATATCTATATTTAATTTATTAACCTAAATATATGAATTGTAATTTATTAAAAATTATTAATAGTACTAATTGTTTTATATAATATAAATTTTAATAAATTATAGTAATTATTTATTATTATGACAACTGAAGGACATATTTGTTTTGCTATATCTAATATAATTTTGATAAAAAAAACTAAATTGATATGTTTCATAGCTAGTGGTGATTGGTGGCACGTTATTTTAGGTAGTTTAATAACATGTTTATTACCAGATATAGATCATCCAAAATCATTTATAGGAAAAAGATTTAAATGGTTATCCGTACCAATTTATAAACTTTTTGGACATAGAGGTTTTACTCATAGTTTATTATTAATAATTTTGATAATGATTTATATAAGTATTAAGCAAATTAATATTCCTATAGATGTAATTTACGCGATGATTGTAGGATACATTAGTCATATTGCTGCTGATATACTAACCCCTGCAGGAATTCCATTATTTTGGCCATACAGTAAAAAATTTAGTATACCAATAATAAAAAAATCTAACATTAGATTAGAAAGATTAATATCTATAGTTATTATTATATATGCATTACAATATTAAATAACTAAAATAATATGGTCATACTAACTATACTTATTAGAAAAATTATACATAAATTTAGCAAGTTTTTTTACTCCTAATAAAGGCATACTATTATACAAGGATATTCTAATACCACCAATTGCTCTATGACCAGCTAAATTTAAAAATCCTGCCATGTTAGATTCTTTTAAAAATAACTTATGTAAGTTAGCGTTAGGTAATTTAAATATTATATTAGTATATGATCGATATAAAGATGAAACATTATTATTATATATGGTACTATTATCTATTACTTTATATAAGATATTAGATTTAATTTTATTTATTTTTTCAATTTTAGATAATCCACCTTTTTTCTTTAACCACTTAAGCATTAAATTAGCAACATACCAAACAAAAGTTGGTGGAGTACTAAACATAGAATTATATTTTGTTAAATATCGATAATTAAAAGTTGATGGTACTATATTATTTTTATTTATATTAATTAAATCATCACGTATTATTATTAAGGTTAATCCAGACAAACCAATATTTTTTTGAGTACTTGCATATATTAAACCAAATTTACTTATATCTAATACACGAGATAATATTATTGATGAACAATCAGCAATAACATTATGATTATGAAAATTAGGTAACTCATTAATATATATACCATCTACCGTTTCATTAGGACAATAATGTAAATACGAACTATTATTAGAAATTAACCAATTATTCATAGGATGAACTTTTATTAATCCATCTTCTTTATATAGAACATTTAATTGATTAACAGTACAATATTTTTTTGCTTCATTTATAGCGCTATTAGACCAATATCCACTATTTACGTAATCGGCAGAATTAAATTTATTTTTTATGAGATTAATTGGAATAATAGAAAATTGTACTCTTGCCCCCCCAAAACAAAATATTATTTTATAATTTAAGGGTATATTTAATAATTCTCGTAAGTATTTCTTAGTATTTTCTACTATAGAGACAAAATAATCACTACGATGATTAACTTCCATTATAGATATATTTTTGTTATTCCAATTAAATAAATCCTTTTTTATTTTTTTTAACACAGTATACGGGATCATTGCTTGACTAGCACTAAAATTAAATATTTTATTACATAACATAGTATGAAATTATATTCTATCTTTTAGAAAATTGAGGACGACAACGAGATTTTTTTAATCCAACTTTTTTTCTTTCTACAATACGAGAATCTCTAGTAATAAATCCTAATTCACGTAATTTACAATATAAATTATTGTTATAAACTATTAATGCACGAGAAATTCCATGTTTAATTGCATTTGCTTGTCCTAAAATACCACCACCTTTAACTGTTATGTATATATCAAATTTATTTGGTAAATTAACTGTATATAGTACTTGATTAATTGTAAAAATAATTATTTTTTTATTACAATATTGATTAATATCAATATTATTAATTACTATCTTATTATTTCCTTCTTTCAAGAAAACTCTAGCGACAGCACTTTTTCTACGTCCAGTACCATAATAATGTATAGACATAATAATATTCCATTTTATATATTAAATATTTTTGGTTTTTGTGATATATGTTTATGATTTTTATCTAAATAAATTTTTAGTTTTTTAATTATATTTTTTTTTAAAGAATTGCGAGGCAACATACCGCTAACAGCATGTGATATAATATATTTTGGGTTTTTTATAAAAATATCCTTAAATGATTTTTTTTTCAAGTTACCAATATAACCAGTATGTCTATAATATATTTTATTTTTGTATTTATTACCAGTAACAATTATTTTATTAGCATTAATTAACACAACATAATCACCAGTAATTAAATTAGGTAAATAATTAATTTTATGTTTACCAATTAATAAATTAGCAATTTTACTAGCAAGACGTCCTAATATTTGATTTTCTGCATCAATTAAATACCAACAACAATCATTATTTTTCATAGTAAATATAAAATAAAATATTAAATTAGTTAGGTTGGTAGTCTAACATTATTTTTATATATTATCAATAAATTAGATTAAATTATTGTATTTTAGTTTTATTAATTCTAATTTATGTTTATATAATGTATATTGCTCAAACAAAAATTTAACGTAAATATAAACTAATAAAAAAGGCTAATTATATATGAATATAGTATTCTTATTAATTAAAGTATTTATAATTACTATCATTATTTTATTTAGTAGTATTAATATTTATGCATCTTTTCCTTTAACTAATATAAACAATTCTAATAATATTCCTAGCTTATCTTCTATGATAAATAAAGTACTACCAGCAGTAGTAAATATGCATATAGAAGGTACACAAGTTATTAGACAATCAATTTTACCTAAAGAATTTAGATATTTTTTTGGTCCTAATATACCTAATAATAATAGTATACGTCAATTTGAAGGATTAGGATCTGGTGTAATTATAGATGCTAATAATGGTTACATTATCACTAATAATCATGTAATACATAATGCTGATAAAATTAAAATTCAATTACATGATGGAAGAGAATTTTATGCTAAATTAGTCGGATGTGATGATAAAACTGATTTAGCTTTATTAAAAATATCTAATCCAAATAATTTAACAGAAATTAAAATAGCTGATTCTGATAACTTAAAAGTTGGTGATTTTGTTATTGCAATTGGTAATCCTTTTGGTTTAGGTCAAACTGTAACATCAGGTATTGTATCTGCTCTTAGTCGTAGTGGATTAAATTTAGAAGGATTAGAAAATTTTATACAAACTGATGCTTCAATAAATAGAGGTAATTCTGGTGGTGCTTTAATTAATTTAGATGGTGAATTAGTTGGTATTAATACAGCAATTTTAGCTCCTAATGGAGGTAATATTGGTATTGGATTTGCTATTCCTAGTAATATAGTAAAAAGTTTAAGTGAGCAATTAATTAAATATGGAGAAATTAGACGAGGTCAGTTAGGTATAAAAGGAACAGAATTAACAGCTGATATAGCAAATGCTTTACAAATTAGTACTCAACATGGTGCTTTTGTTAGTGAAGTAATAACAAACTCAGCAGCTTATAAAGCTGGTATTAAAGCAGGGGATATAATTATTTCAATTAATGGTAGAAAAATTAAGAATTTTGCAGAATTAAGAGTAAAAATTAGCATTACTAATCCTGGAGAAACTATTATAATTGGTGTATTAAGAGACAATAAAATTAATAATATCTCTGTTACATTGGAAGATAGTAATAGTAGATATAGTAATAGTATGGAAGAAATTAATAATATACCTATTTTACAAGGAGCCTTATTGAGTAATAACTATGGTAAAATAAAAGGAGTATTAGTTAATAATATAACAAAAAATTCTTCAGCATTTAATATTGGTTTGCAAAAAAACGATATAATAGTTGGTGTTAATAAAGAAAGTATTGATAATATATTACAATTAAAAAAAATTTTGAATAAAAAATTACCTGTCATAGTACTTCATATTATTAGAGGAAAGACTAATATGTTTTTGCTAGCTAATTAATTACTATTATTTAATTTATTATTGACTAGTTTAATATTTGCACCAATTAATTTTAATTTTTTTTCTATAGAATCATAACCTCTATATACATAATGTATATTATGTACGGTAGTAACTCCTTGAGCTATACAACCAGCTAATATTAAACTAATTGATGATCTTAAATCAGTAGCTACTACATCTGTTCCAAATAATTTTTTAACTCCATAACATAATACAGTATTACCTATTATTTTTGCCTTTGCTCCCATTTTAATTAATTCAATAATATGTCTAAAACGATTTTCAAATATCGTTTCAGTAATTTTACTAACTCCACTAGCAACTAAATTTAATAAACTAAATTGAGCTTGCATATCAGTAGGAAATCCTGGATATGGAGATGTACGTATTATAACACCATTAGGTCGTTTACCATGCATATTTAAGCTTATCCAATTTTTACCAGTTTTAATATCAGCACCTGCTTCACATAATTTAATTAATACTTCATTTAATAAAGTAGGATATGTTGAATAACAAGTAATATGTCCTCTAGAAATAGCTGCAGCTACCAAAAAAGTACCAGTTTCTATTCTATCTGGTAATATTGTGTAAACACCGCCATTAAGGTAATTAACTCCATTTATTATAATTTTATTAGTACCTGCTCCATATATTTTAGCACCTAAAGTAATTAAAAAATTAGCAGTATCAATTATTTCTGGTTCTTTAGCTGCATTATCTATTATTGTAGTGCCAATAGCCAATGTTGCAGCAATCATAATAGTTAAAGTTGCTCCAACACTAATTTTACTCATATTTATATAAACTCCTTTTAATTTTCCTGATACTGATGCTTTAATATATTTATCTTTTACAGTTATATTAGCTCCTAATTTTCTTAGTCCAAATAAATGAAGATCTATTGGTCTTGTACCAATAGCACACCCCCCAGGTAATGGTATTATACCATAGCCAAATCTAGCTAATAATGGACTTAATATCCATATAGATGCACGTATATTATTTGATAAATAATATGGACAACAAATATCTATATTTTTAGGATTAATATATATTGATTTACTTTTTTTAATTTTTGCACCAAGTTTATTTAATAATTTTATTGCTACATCTATATCTTTTAATTTAGGTATATTTTTTATTTCTACAATATTTTCTGTTAATAATGTAGCAAACAATATTGGTAAAGCAGAATTTTTTGCACCAGAAATATTTACTTTTCCACTTAATTTAGTTGGACCATAAATATAAAACTTATTCATTAAATTTTAGTTTATATAAATACTAATTATTTTTCTTATTATTATAATTTTTCCATTCATTCTTAGTATATGTTGTAATCGATACAGAATGAATAATATTATTTTTTATATACTTAACTAATGGTTTATAAACTTCTTGCTGTCTTTCTAATATACTTAAATTAATAAAACTATCTTTTATTATTGTGATGCATAAATGATTATCGTAATTATTAATATAATATTCATCAGGAGATAAATAATCTAATAAATCTTTCTTTATTTTTTCTATATCCATAATTACTTTACTAAAGTATATTAATAATATAAATAATTATAATTATAATAAAAATTATATGAAAAAAATAATTTTTACTAATAATAAATTATACTATATTAACATTGTAAATAAAATATTAATTAATTTAATAAATGTATTAATTAATAATAATATATTGTATTGTAGCAACTATAGTTCTATATTTAAAAATTAAAATTATGTTTTATTAACTTTTGTTATACTATTGGAATTTATATGTCTTATAATAAATTATTAGTTTCTTATGACTTTATATCTATTGGTAAATCTATTTTAAAAAAAGAAATAGATTGTTTAAAAAAACTAAACAAATGTATTGATATTAATTTTCATAATGCATGTAAATTAATATTGTATTGTACAGGTAAAGTAATAACAATGGGTGTTGGTAAATCTGGACATATAGCTAAAAAAATAGCAGCTACCTTTTCTAGTACTGGTACTCCATCATTCTTTATTCATCCTAATGATGCTGGTCATGGTGATTTAGGCATGATATCTAGTAATGATATTGTTATAATATTATCTAATTCCGGAGAATCTAGAGAATTATTAGTTTTAATTCCAGCATTAAAATATTTAAAGGTAAATATTATTAGTATAACAAGAAGTATTGGTAATACTATTAGTAAAATATCTCAAGTCAACATTTATACTAATATTATACAAGAAATTTGTGTATTTGGATTAGCACCAACTACTAGTACTACTGCTATGTTAGTAATTGGTGATACTTTAGCAATTACTTTATCTAAAATAAAAAAATTTACTTTAAATAAGTTTATTTTATCACATCCGGAAGGTACAATAAAAAATACTAATTTAATTAAAGTTAGTGATGTTATGCGTAATATTAAAGATTTAAAGATAATGCATCGTGATAGTTCACTACATGAAGTAATGCAAAAAATAAATAATTTTTTAGGTATAGTAATTATTTGTAGTCAAGATAATAATGTTGTTGGTATAGTAACAAATAAAGATATAAAAAATTTTTTACTTAATAATAATAATTTAAAACAAACTAAAGTTTCATCAATAATGAAAACTAATTTAATTAGTATTAAATCTAATCAACCATTAATTAATGCTATCAATTTAATTAAATTAAATAGAATAAAAAATTTAATTGTAATAGATAATTGTAAATTAATTGGTATAATTAATATATATGATGTTTTTGTATAAATTAAAATAATGAATAAAAAAGAATTAAAAAATACTGATACAGGTCTAATAACACAACAAATATTAGAACTTACTAAAGATATTAAATTATTAGTTTGTGATATAGATGGTGTTATGACTAATAATATTATTTATGTTGATCATAATGGTGAAGAATTAAGATCATTTAATGTTCGTGATAGTTATGGTATTTTTTGTTTAAAAAAATTTAATATAGAAGTTGCAGTAATTAGTGGTAGATATTCTAAAGTAGTTAATTATTACTGTAATACTTTAAATATTAAGTACATTTATCAAAATAAATTAAATAAAGTACCAATATTATATGAAATATTAAATCAAACAAATTTAACTGTTGATAATACTGCTTATATTGGTGATGATTTAATAGATATCCCTGTTATGAAATTAGTAAAATTTAGTGTAGCTGTATCTGATGCTCATCCAGCTTTATTTAAAGTAGCTAATTATATAACTAATTATGTAGGTGGTAATGGAGCTGTAAGAGAAGTGTGTGATTTATTACTTATTTCACAAAATAAATTAGTTTATTAATTTAATAATATTAGATATTACGTTGTGTGATTAATTAGTATTAAATATAATAACTTAACTAATCTAATAATAAAAGATATGTTAATATAATTAAATAAATGAATTACTTTGTTATTTATTTTAATTATCTAAAAATAATTAATTTCTTATATATATTATTAATCTTATTTATTAGCTATAATGTATTAGCAATTACGAAAAATAATGTTCTAATATCATCAGATAAACAAATAATTAATTTATTTAATAATACTATTAGATTTAGTAATAACGTCAAAATAAAGTATTCTAATATAATAATTAATGCTAATAAAGCTATTATTAATAGTACTAATCATAGTAATATTGCTAATATAATTTACGGATATGGAAAACCATTAATATGTATTAAAGTATGTAATAATAATATTAATTTATTAGGTAAATCTAATCAATTTTATTTTAACGTAGATAAAGATATTATTCTTTTAATAAATAACGTTAATATTTGTTATAATAATATTCATATTTATGGTAAGTACATAATATATATAATTAATAAGAAACAAATAATATCATTTAATGATAGTAGACAAACACGTATTTTAATTAAATCTTTTTTTAAGATATAAATAATAAATGAGTTACCTAGTTGTAAAAAATCTTAGTAAAAAATATAATAATACCATAATAATTAATAATATTAGTTTATATTTTAATTCAAGAAAAATAATAGGTATATTAGGTCCTAACGGTTCTGGTAAAACTACTATATTTTATATAATTATTGGTGTTGTTAAAAGTAATAAAGGAGATGTATTAATTGATAATATTAATATAAATAAATTTTCTATATATAAAAGAGTACATTATGGTATTAATTTTTTACCACAGAAAACTTCTATTTTTCGTAGTTTAAGTGTTTTTGACAATATCATGATTGCATTAGAAAATAAAAAACATTTATCATATAAAAAAAAGAATGAGTTAGTATTATCATTAATTAAAAGATTTAATATAGAACATTTAACTAATAATATTGGTTATACATTATCAGGAGGTGAATGTAGAAAAGTAGAAATAGCTCGTGTTATAGCAACTAATCCTAAATTTATATTATTTGATGAACCATTTTTAGGTATAGATCCAATATCAATATCAAATATAAAAAATATTATTAAACAACTTAATAATGATGGTTTAGGAATAATAATTACTGATCATAATACTAAAGAAATTCTTGATTTATGTAATGAATCGTATATTTTATATAAAGGTCAAGTTATTGCTCATGGTACATCTAAAGAAATAAAATCTAATAAAAAGGTAAAATTATTATATTTAGGAAATAATTTTGTGTAATAAAAATAAAAAATAAATTAATCTACTATACTTCATAAGTATAATATATTAGTTTAATAATTTTTACTAATTAATATTAATATATTATGTTAAATTACAGTATAATATATATTATTTCTGCTCCTAGTGGAACTGGAAAGTCCAGTTTAATCAATTCTTTTATTAATAAAAAATTTTTAAAAAACATAACAATATCAATTTCATACACAACAAGAAAAAGAAGGGCAGGAGAAAAACATGGTGAACACTATTTTTTTGTTTCAGTAAAAGAATTTAAAGAAATGATTAAAAAAAATTTTTTTTTAGAATATGCTATTGTGTTTGGTAATTACTATGGTACTACTTACAAAAGTATAGAAAACTTAATGAGTAATAATACTAGTATAATTTTAAATATAGATTGGCAAGGAGCAAGACAAGTTAAAAATAAATTATCTAACGTTTGTAGTATATTTATAATTCCTCCATCTATAAGAGAATTAAATAATAGATTATATTTAAGAGGTCAGGATAGTATCCATGTTATCAAAAATAGAATTAATCAATTTTATAATGATGTAAGACATTATAAAGAATACAATTACTTAATAATAAATGATAAGTTTGAACTAACTCTAAAACAATTAAGATCTATTATATTAGTTGAACAATTAAAAACCAAATATCAAAAAAATAATTTTCTATTAAATGGGAGTATTTATGGCAAGAATAACTGTACAGAAAGCAGTAGAAAAAGTAGGTAATGTATTTGATTTAATTTTAATTGCTGCAAATAAAGCAAGAAATATACAAAATAGTGAAAGAATGTCTATATTAAGTAATACAAATGATAAATGTACAGTTACTGCTCTTAAAGAAATTGAAAAAAATTATTCGATTTACGATTAATAAATAATTACAATACTATTTTAGTAGTTAATAATATTTTTATTAATATAGGTGTTTAATTAAAATAAATAGTTTATTATCAATTAATTATCAATTAATTATTTAATATAATTTATTAATTATAAAATTTCTCATAAAAAATAGTTTATAATAAATACTAAATAAAAATAGATGATTAATACTAATTAAATTATTAATTTTTTTAAAAATCTTATGTATAAGTATAATAAATTAATTATATTAGGTTCTGGTCCAGCTGGTTATACTGCTGCTATGTATACAGCTCGTGCTAATTTAAAGCCATTACTAATTACTGGTAATAATATTGGTGGACAATTAATTAATACCATTAATATAGAAAATTGGCCTGGAGAATGTAATATATCTGGTTATAATTTAATGAACAAATTATTTAAACAAATTAAACAATATAAAATAGATATTATCAATGATAATATTATAAAGACTAATTTTAATAATAATCCTTTTATTTTATATAGTAATAATTATGTATATAAGTGTGATATAATAATTATTGCTATTGGAACATATGCTCGTCGTTTGGGTTTATTATCAGAAAAAACTTATGAAAATAAAGGTATATCTACTTGTGCATTGTGTGATGGTAACTTTTATAAAAATAAGATAGTAGCTATTGTCGGTGGTGGTAATACTGCATTGGAAGAAGCTTTGTATCTATCAAGTATTGTTAAAAAAATATATATTATACATAGAAAAGATAAATTTAATGCAGAACCTATAATAGTAGATAAAATTATGTGTTTAGTTAAAAATAATAAAATAATATTATATAAAAATAGCATTGTTCAGGAAATATTAGGTAATAATCATGTTTTAACTGGTGTTAAGATTAAAAATATACTAAATCAAAATATTATAAATATTAATATCAGTGGTTTATTTTTAGCAATAGGTCATATTGCAAATACAGATATATTCAATAATCAACTAGTATTAAAAAATAATTATATATACACAAATTTTAATAAAAGTTACAAGACTTCAACTTCTATACCTGGTATTTTTGCAGCTGGTGATATAGTCTATGGTAATTATCAACAAGCTATAGTAGCTGCTGGTAGTGGTTGTATAGCTGCATTAGATGTTATAAATTACTTAAATAATCGTTAATAATTATGAATAAAAAAAATAGTATTGAAATGTGGGGAACTGTATTAGATACATTACCAAATACTATGTTTAGAGTTAAACTAGATAATAATCATATAGTTACTGCTCATATTTCTGGTAAAATGCGCAAAAATTACATCAGAATTCTTACTGGAGATAAAGTTATAGTTGAACTAACTCCTTATGATATAAATAAAGGTAGAATAATATTTCGTAATCGTTAATTAATATATATTTATTAATTACCGAAGATCGGATTTGAACCGATAAGTCATTAAGACGGTTAATTTTGAGTTAACTGCGTTTACCAATTTCGCCACTTCGGTATCTAAAAAAGAATATTTATTATAGTATACTTTTATTTATTTTTATACAGTATATTAATATTATTAAATGTGATATCAATACTATTGGTAATATTTTATGTACAATAAAACTTATATATAATATAAACTGATGTATAATGTAAAATAAAAAATTTACTGTTAAACTATTTATTACTATACTTTTTATAGATAATGTATCTAATTTACGAAAACTTATTGAAGCTATAATAAATATAATAATAGCAATATTAATGGGTAATAATAGTTTATTCCACATATATAATTGGTAGTAGTAATAGTCCATATTATTTTTTTTTAAAAAATTAATTTGATGATATAATTGTTTAATAGATAATAATTCTGGATTTGTAGTAAAAATATATAATTCATATGGAGTTAGATTAGTATGCCATATACAAATTGGTATATAATTATTTGATATAGTTTTTGCTAATTTTAAATGTTTTACATCATATAATACCCAATAATTTTTAACAAATTTTGCCATTCTAGCATAATATATATTATATAATCTATTATTATTTGTAGTATAAAATATATTTATATTAAATATTTTATTATTATAAATATTATCTATTAAAATAGATTTTCTATTATTTTTAATATAAATATTATAATTAGTATTTTTTTTCACATTAAAATTAAATAAAAGATAATTAAAAGATAAAATAATTTCTAAAATCAATAAGAAAAATATTGAAGTAATAATGCTAATTTTAATTATTAATATTGTAAGTTGATAACATTTTTTTTTTAATGTTAAGATTATTATTAATTCATTTTGTACTATTAATGAAATTATGCTACATAATACAGATAAAGAAATTATTATCGGTAGAAATAATTCTATATCTTTAATAATATTAAATAAAATCATTAATATAATATGAATTACTGAATAGTTATGTATTTTATTTGATATTTCAATTAATTTGTTGATACAAGATAATAAACTTATAATACCCAAAATTTGGGTGGTATAAATAAAAATATTTCTTAAGATATATAAATTTAATATACCAAATAATAATTTGGTATATTTATTAATTCTATCAATCATAATGATAAATTTTTAGTTAAATATTTAATTAATATTGTAATAATTAAGTAAAATAAATAAACTAACCACATTAATAAATGTGAATAATTAGTTATATTAATACGTAATAAGTACTGTATAATAAAAAAAAATATATATAGTACTATTACAAGTGAAATACCTAATATTTTTTTAATATTACTAACTAAAATAGTTGTAGATAATAAATAAAATAATGGTATGGATAATATTAAATTATATCTCCAATGTAATTCATTTATATTTTGATTATTAACATTAAATATTAATTGTTTTAAATCTAATTGATTAGGTAATAGATTATATTTTTTGTTTTTAATACAAAAAAATAAATAATATCTTTTAAATTTTGTTATTACTAAATTTTGATTTAATAAATTATAATAATAATTATTACCATTAAATAATATAATTAATTTATATTTTTTTTTATAAATAAAATTACAAATATTACCAGTGCTTATTAAATAGTATTTATTTTTTTTAATTTTTATTAAAAATATATTATTTAATATTTTATTAAAAATAATATCATTATTTTTAATATTATTAGATAAATTACCTAATACTAATTGATTAATATTATTTTGTTTATTATCAAATAATAATTGACAATAATATCTATTAGATATTGGCACAATCCACATACTATTAATAGTAGTAAAAATCATAATAAAAATACTTATAATTAATAGTGTTAAATATATTATATTTTTATTATATCCACAGCTATACATGGCTAATAATTCATTGCTATCATGAATATATTGTATAGTAATAAATATACTTATTATAATACTTATAGGTAATATAATTTGTATTATTTCAGGAATTTTTAAAATTATTAAAATAATAGCTAAATTTTTAGTAATATATCCAATAGTAATTAATTTTAATATTCTCATTGCTTTATGACAAAGAAATAGTAACACTAAAATTAATATAATAATAATTTGAATTTTACATATCTTATTTAAGATATATTTAATAATAATCATAATTAATATATTTGATATAATTTAAAATTATTTTGTTTTAGATTTAATAATTCTTAGATAATCTACTATAATTTAAATATTTTAGCTTTGTATGACAAAATCTAGTATAATAGATAGTTAATAATATTAACAATTATGGACATTAATTAATGAATAATCATTATAATCCAAAAGATATAGAACAATCAATATATAGATATTGGGAAAAAAATAATCTATTTAAACCAACCAAAAATAATAAAAAAAATTATTGTATTGTTATACCTCCTCCTAATATTACAGGAAAATTACATATTGGTCATGCTTATCAGTATACTTTAATGGATATATTAATTAGGTACAATAAAATGCAAGGAAAAAATACTTTGTGGCAAATGGGTACTGATCATGCTGGTATTGCTATGCAAATTACAGCTGAAAAAATATTAAAGAGTAAATATAATAAAATTAGAACAAATTATAGTCGTGATGATTTTGTTAAAGAAATATGGAAAATAAAAGATAAATTTAATGATTATATTAATTATCAAATCAAAAGACTAGGTAATTCTGTATATTGGGGTAATAATCGATTTACCTTAGATAATAGTATGTCATATTCTGTAAAATCAGCATTTATAAAATTATATAATGATAACTTAATATATAAAGGTAAAAAATTAGTAAATTGGGATTTTAAATTAAAAACTGCTATTTCTGATTTAGAAGTAATTAACCGAGAACATATTGGTAATATGTGGTATTTAAAATATCCATTAGCTAATAATCAACTTACTATAAATAATCTAAATTATTTAGTTATAGCAACTACACGTCCAGAAACTATGTTAGGTGATGTTGCAATTGCTGTTAATCCTTATGATAATCGTTATCAAAATTTAATTGGTAAACATGTTATATTACCAATATTAAATAAACAATTACCAATTATAGCAGACGAATATGTAGATATTAAAAAAGGTACTGGTTGTGTAAAAATTACTCCAGCACATGATTTTAATGATTATAAAATTGGGAAAAAACATAATTTATCAATAATTAATATATTTTCAAAAGATGGTACTATATTAAATAAACCTGAAATACTTAATAAGTACGGTTTAGTGGATAATAAAAATATTTATAATATACCTTATTATTTACAAGGATTAGATAGATTTGAAGCTCGTAATATTATTATAAATAAATTACAGGATTTAAATTTAATAGATAGTATTAAATTACATAAATTAATTACTTCTTATAATAATCGTAATAATGAAATTATTGAACCACTACTAACTAGTCAGTGGTATATGCGTACTAGTAAATTATCAAAATTAGCTATTAATCTTGTTAAAGATGGATATATTAAATTTATTCCAAAACATTATGAAAATTTATATTTTAATTGGATGAAAAATATACAAGATTGGTGTATTTCAAGACAAATATGGTGGGGTCACCGTATTCCAGCTTGGTATGATATTAAAAATAATGTATATGTTGGTAATAATGAACAAGAAATAAGATTATTATATAATATAGATAAAAGTGTTACACTATATCAAGATGATGATGTATTAGATACATGGTTTTCTTCTTCACTATGGACTTTTGCATCATTAGGATGGCCAAAAAATACAATCTTATTAAAGATGTTTCATCCAACCAATTTAGTAATAAGTGGTTTTGATATAATATTTTTTTGGATTGCTAGAATGATTATGTTAACATCTCACTTAGTTAAAAATCATAATAGTAGTACAATTAATATACCGTTTAAAACGGTATATATTACTGGATTAGTATGTGATGAACTTGGACAAAAAATGTCAAAATCTAAAGGAAATATTATTGATCCTATAAATATAATAGATGGTATATCATTAAAGAATTTAATTTATGAACGTGTTAAACAAGTAACTGGTTTTACTATAGTCAAAAATATTATAAAATATATCAAAAACAAGTTTCCTAATGGAATTAATGCATATGGTGCTGATGCTTTGCGTTTTGCTTTAACAGCTATGTCTTCATCACATAAAAATATTAATTATAATATTAATCAAATATCTAGTTATTATAATTTTTGTAATAAATTATGGCAAGTTAGTAGATTTGTATTATTAAATAGTGAAAATTTTTGTAATTATAAATTATCTTCTTTATCTTTGATAGATAAATGGATATTAATAGAATTAAATAAGACAGTAAAAAATTTTAAATCTGCACTAAACAATTATCGTTTTGATTTAGCTGTTAATATATTATACACATTTATATGGCATCAATTCTGTGATTGGTATATTGAATTAGCAAAAGTTAATATTAAATATGGTTCATCATCAGAAATTAAATATACTAAAAATACCTTACTATTAGTTTTAAAACAAATATTATTATTAACTCATCCAATTATCCCATTTATTACAGAATATATATGGCAATGTATTAATAAAAAATTTGATAATAATAAATCTATTATATTACAATCATTTCCAAATTATAAAAATAGTGAAAATATTGATAATATAAATATAATTAATAGTATTAATTTAATAAAAAATATTATTTATACTGTTAGAAAAATGAGATCAGAAATAAATATAAATAATAGTACATTAATAAAAATTATTCTTAGTAATATTTCTATTGAAGAAGAGTTAATAATACTAAATAATATTAAACTTATTAAAAATATAGCTAAATTAGATTCAATTACTATACTAAAGAATAATAAAAAATGTGATTATATTCATATTTTTGAAAAAATAAATAATATTAAGTTGATTATACCATTAAGTAATTTAGATAAAAAAATATTATATTTTAGATTAAATAAAATTGAATCTTACTTAGTTAAAGTGGAAAAAAAAATATATATTTTAAATCAAAAATTGTTAAATAACAAATTCATTAAATATGCACCTAAAATAATTATAAATGATGTAAAAAACAAACTAGAAAAATATAATAAAACGAAATTAACTTTAATAAAGCAAAAATTGTCAATATCTAACTATATAAAATAAACAAGTTAATCTTAAAATAAATTAGTTTTTGTAAATAATCCAACTTTTAAATTATTAGCAGTGTAAATTAATTTATTATCACATAATAACTCACCATCAGCAATACCAACTATTAATTTATTATTAATAATACGTCTTAAATGAACATGATAAATTATCTGTTTTGATGTTGGTAGTACTTGACCAAAAAATTTTACTTCTTTTACTCCTAATGCTCTACCTTTACCTTTTCTACCTAACCAACCAAGATAAAAACCAACTAATTGCCACATAGCATCTAAACCTAAACATCCTGGCATAACTGGATCATTTACAAAATGACAAGAAAAAAACCACATATTAGGATTAATATCTAACTCAGCTTCTATAAAACCATTTTTATAATTACCATAATTTTTAGTAATATTTGTTATTCTATCTATCATCAACATATTTAAAGATGGTAACTTAGGACCATCCATACCAAACAATTTACCATATCCGGATGCTATTAAATCCTTTTTTGAAAAAAAACTTTGTTCACTTAACATAAAATTGTACAAAACAAAATATCTTATATTAAATTATTAAGTATAATATAAAAAATAAAATATTATCTTTATAAATTACTAATAAATGATATTGTTACTAAAATTTTATTAATAAACTTTTAAAGTTATATAATAAATTAATTTTATCTACGTAATAGATTAATACTACTTATTAAATTAACGAATATATTATATAATGAAACATATAAACTAACTGTTGCTCTAATATAATTAGTCTCGCCACCGTAAATAATGTTACTTATTTCCCATAATATAGAAGTAGAAGAACAAATAATAAATATAGTACTAATTGTTAATGATACTATAGATAAATTAATAAAACTATTTATAATAATTAATATAAATAATGATAAAAATCCACTAACTATTATACTTGATAAAAATGACATATTTTTTTTAGTTATTAAAATATAAAGAGAACAAAATAGTAGTATTAACGCAGTACCAATTAAAGACAAAATTATTATATCGTTAGCTCCAGTAAATAATATCTTACTTAAAGTAGGACCTAGAGTATAACCCATAAATCCAGTTAAAGCAAATGTAGAAAAAATACCAAAAATACTATTAGATAATTTTTGTGTCAAGAATAATAAACCATAAAATCCAATTATTACAATCAATAAACCAGGACTAGGTAAACAATATACTGTACTAATGGTAGCTATAAATCCAGAAAATGCTAATGTTAAAAATAATAAAAAATAAGTATTGCGTAAAACTTTATTAGTATTTAGAATAGGCTTATTAATTAAAATATCCTTAATTAATTGATTCATAAAAACTCCTAGTTTATGGTAAATTTTGGTGAAATTAACTTAAAACATTACAACTTATAATATAATATATCAATTTTATATAATTATAACAATAATTTTTAATATTGTAAATTAATTGATTAGTACTAATTAT
Organism: Candidatus Lightella neohaematopini; assembly: GCA_025728475.1. Lineage (GTDB taxonomy): Bacteria > Pseudomonadota > Gammaproteobacteria > Enterobacterales > Enterobacteriaceae > Lightella > Lightella neohaematopini_G. The sequence continues at coordinate 99,875 of JAOBJN010000002.1, read as the reverse complement.
ATTTAGTATTAATATTAATTCTTGGAGGAGTGGCTGAGTGGCTTAAAGCACCGGTCTTGAAAATCGGTAGTAGAAATACTCTAGAGTTCGAATCTCTACTCCTCCGTTATAGTTTTAACGGGTCGTTAGCTCAGTTGGTAGAGCAATTGACTCTTAATCAATTGGTCGTAGGTTCGAGTCCTACACGACCCAATATAGAGTATTTTATAGACGTTGATACTTTTTTTAAGTAGGAACTTATTTTTTATTAATTTTTATATTAATATATTATATTGTGGCTATTAAGTTAATAAATATAATATTATGCAATTTAATATACCAACTTGGTTAACCGTTTTTCGAGTAGTAGTAACACCATTATTTATTTTTGTTTTTTATTTACCATTTAATTGGTCTAGATTATTTTGTATTGTAATATTTATTTTAGCTTCTATTACTGATTGGTTTGATGGATTTTTAGCTCGTCGTTGGAAACAAACAAGTAATTTTGGAGCTTTTCTTGATCCAGTAGCTGATAAAGTAATGGTATCAGTAGTGTTAGTATTAATATCTGATCAATTACACTATTGGTTAATTACATTACCATCATCAATAATTATTGCAAGAGAAATTATTATTTCAGCATTAAGAGAATGGTTAGCTAGATTAGGAAAAAATAATAATATTTCTGTTACCGTAATTAGTAAAATAAAAACTACAATTCAAATTATTGCTATTACTACATTACTATATCAATCAGATAATTATATTATATTAATAATTGGTATAATTTTTCTATATATTGCATTAATATTAACTTTTTATTCTATGTTAAAATATTTATATATTATTAGACATGAATTTTATAAAAAACTTTAATATTGTTAAAACATAAAATATAATATATATTAATAGTTTTATAGTTTTGGCGTGTTGACAGAATGGTTTATGTAGCGGATTGCAAATCCGTTTATCCCAGTTCGATTCTGGGACACGTCTTTTATTTGCCCGGGTGGTGAAATTTGGTAGACACAAGGGACTTAAAATCCCTCAGCTAAAAAGCTATACGAGTTCAAATCTCGTCCCGGGTATTAAGAATTTAATTTTAATTAATTATTACTGGTATACCGGATCTTCTATTTAATTCATTATTAAATTTTTTTATATTTATATTATTATGCACTATAAAATTTTTAATGTGTTCATTTATTTTAATTGGTAATATTTTTTTTGACATAAATTCTTCTTTATTAGAAGATAATGGCTGATGTACTTCTAAATATATCATATTATTTGGTTCTTTAGTAATTTTTATTGGTTCATTAATAAATTGTACTCTAGTACCTACAGGAACATTTTTAAATAAAAATTTAATATCATCATCTCTTAAACGAACACAACCATGACTAATTCTTAATCCAATTCCAAATTTGCTATTAGTTCCATGTATAGCATAATAATTACCAAGATATAAAGCAAATAATCCCATTGGATTACTTGGACCAGCAGGAAATATTTTAGGTATATATTGTCCATTACGTATATATTCTTCTCTAATATTTTTCGTTGGAATCCATATAGGATTACTTTTTTTATACTTAACATAAGTAATCCAATTTCTGGGAGTTTCATTACCTATTTCTCCAATCCCAATAGGAAATACAATAACTTTATTATTTTTAAAAAAATAATATAAACGCATTTCTGCACTATTGATTATAATTCCTTTATGTAAAGTATTTGGTAATATCATTTTTTTTGGTATAATTATTTTAGTACATGATTTGGGTAGATAGACATCCAAATTTGGATTTGCTTCTAACATATTAGTTATACCTACTTGAAATTTAGCAGAAAAATACTCTAATGAGTATTTGTTATTTAATGGAATAATAAAATTAATGTTATTACCTATAATTCTGCTATTTGAATTAAAAATTTTATATGTTGTAGCAAATAGATGATTATTACAGAATAATCTAATTATTAAAATAATAATTAATAAAATTTTAAGGAAGTGTAACATAAATTTTAAGTTATTTTAATTTAAATATTTTAAAATTTTTAAAAATAAAAAACCTTACTATAATAATATAGTAAGGTTTAGAGTTATGAAAATAATCATATAATTTTAATTAACTATATTAATTAAAAAATAAATTATAAATCATTAATATTATTATTTAAATAATTACTAATACCGTCTTTGGTTGGTTCAATTGTTTCTTTTCCTATTTGCCACTGCGCAGGACAAACTTTACCGTCAATTTCATGATGTTTAAAAGCATCAATAAGTCTTATTATTTCATCTATGTTTCTACCTATAGGTAAGTCATTTATAGATTGATGACGAATAATACTATCTTTATCTAATATAAAAGTTCCTCTTAATGCTACACCTAATTCTGGATGTTCCACTTCGTAAGATTTTATAATATTTCTTTTTATATCAGAAATCATTGGATAATTAATTTTAAATACTCCTCCATTATTAATAGACATAGAACGCCATGTACTATGTGAAAATACAGAATCTGTAGATATACCAACTATTTTTACGTCACGTTGTTTAAACTCTATATAACGCTTATTAAAAGAAATTAACTCGGATGGACATACAAAAGTAAAATCCATTGGCCAAAAAAATATAACGGCATATTTATTACTAATGTACTCGTATAAGTTAAAATTATCAATTATTGTTCCATCTTTTAATACTGCTGGAGCTGTAAAATTAGGTGCTATTTTTGTAACTAACATAATATATCTCCCCATAAAATATTCTAATTAATTTAAATTATAACACATATATTAATATAGTAATATATAAATAATTATTTATAACAACATACTAAAATAGTAAATTAGTATTTATTATATTGTTTTATACTATTTTAAATAGTATAATAATAAAATTATTATTTTAATTTAGTAATATAAATCATTAACATAATATTTAATATTGGGTTAACAAAGATATCTTTAAATGAATAATTTTATTAATGAAATGCTTGTAGCTAATTATAGTAACTATTCACAATCATCTAGCAATCCTTATTCAATTTTATTAATGCTATTTATTTTTGTATTAATATTTTATTTTATGATTATAAGACCTCAACAAAAACGTATAAAATCACATAAAATATTAATTAATAGTATTAAAAATGGTGATGAAATTATGACTAGCGGTGGTTTAATAGGAATAGTTTTAGAAAAAACAAATAATGGATATGCATTATTATTACTTGTAGATAATAATAAAGTAATTATTAAATTAGATTATATTTCTATTATTTTACCTAAAGGTACAGTAAATTTACTTAATAATGATTTAATAAAAACAATTAATAATACACTTAAATTAGACAAAAAATAATGATTAATGATCAGGATAGAATATATCTTTCTCGTGCATTTAAATTAGCTAAATTAGGTAAATTTTCTACATTTTCTAATCCAAATGTTGGATGTGTTATAGTAAAAGACAATAATATTGTTGGTGAAGGTTATCATAAGTACTATGGTGGTAATCATGCAGAAATAAATGCACTAACAATGGCTGGTAAATATGCATATGGTTCTACTGTTTATGTTACTCTAGAACCATGCAATTATTATAGCAAAACACCACCTTGTACAGATGCTTTAATAAAAAGTAAAGTATTTAAAGTAATAGCTGCTACTTTAGATCCTAATCCAAAAGTATCTGGCAAAGGATTTGACAAATTAAAAAGTCATGGAATATTAGTGGAATACGGTTATATGTTAGATGAAGCAGAAAAGCTTAATTATGATTTTTTTAAAAGAATTCGTACTGGTATTCCTTGGGTAAGTTTAAAATTAGCATCATCATTAGATGGACGTATTAATTACGTTTTTAATAAAAAAAAATGGATTACTTCTAATGAATCAAGACAAGATGTACAAATTTTTAGAGCAAAGAGTGATGTAATTTTATCTACATCATCAACAGTTATAACTGATAATCCAAAATTAACAGTACGTAAGTCATTATTACCAAAATATATAAAAAATATTTATTCCACTAAATATATTAAAGACCCTATTAGGGTAATTATCGATGTTAATAATCGTATAAATGAAAATTTTAATATAATTACAGATAATAAAGTAACCTGGCTAATAAGATCTATTATTAATAATAATTTATTAAAATTACCAAAAGTTAAACAAATTATTTTACCCACATATTCAAAAAATGGTAAAATTTTTCTAGATTTATTTAAGTTATTAGTATTCTTAGGTAAGAATGAAATAAATAGAGTTTTTGTAGAATCTGGATCAATATTATCCAGTATTTTAATTAAAAAACAATTAATAGATGAATTTATATTATATCAATCACCTAAAATAATAGGTGCAAATGCTAATTCATTATTTAATATAAATCAAAAACATAACGATTATGAAATAATAAAATTTAAAATTCTAGATGTAAAAAAAATTGGGGTAGATATTAGGATTCGTTTAATACCTAATAAATAATCATATAAAAAGAGAGAATAATAATGAATATTATAGAAGCTAAGACTATGATTAATAATGAATCTAACATAGCAATAATCGTATCACGTTTTAATAAAACTATAAATAATAATTTATTAGATGGAGTAATTAATACATTAATACGTATAGGTAATATGAAAGAAGATAATATTACTGTTATTTGGGTTCCTGGAGTTTATGAAATACCTGTAATTGCTAATAAGTTAGTACATACAAATAAATACAAAGCTATAATAACATTAGGAACAGTAATAAAAGGAGAAACAAATCATCATTATTATATTGTTAACGAATGTGTGTCTAGATTGTCAGAAATATCAGTAAATAATATTATACCAATAACTTTTGGTATATTAACTACTAATAATATAGAACAAGCTGTTAAAAGATCTGGTATAAAATTAAATAACAAAGGTGTAGAAATAGCACTAGCAACATTAGAAATGATAAACTTAATATGTAATTTAGATTAATAAAAGGTAATTTTGAAACAGAATCGTCGTAAAGCAAGAATAAGAGCATTACAGGCATTATATTCTTCAAAAATATTAAACAATAAAAATAATAATTTTATCTTTAAATTAAATAAATCAATTATTGATGTAACCTATTTTTATAAAATATACTTAGGAGTACTAACAAACTACAATAAATTAGATAATATTATGTTACCTTATTTATCACGTAGTATTAATAAATTAGATCATATAGAACATATAATATTAAGAATTGCTATATTTGAATTAATGTATCATAGTTATATCCCATATAAAATAGTAATTAATGAAGCTATTGAATTAACTAAGATTTTTGGTACTAGCAGTAGTTATAAATTTATTAATGGTGTACTAGATAAAATTATTAATAAAGTTAATATAAAAAAGTAATTATATTTTATTTCAATTAAATGAAAAATATCATAAATGAATTTTATATTGTAAATCGATTTTTTAAAAAAAAAATAAATGATAATTGTGTTAAACTTGGTATTGGAGATGATTGTGCGCTACTATCTGTTGATAGTAATAAGTATTTTATAACAATAAGTACTAATTCATTAGTATCTGGAATACATTTTTTACCTAATACTAGTCCAGATAATTTAGGATATAAGATAGTAGTTATTAATGTAAGTGATATAATGGCTATGGGAGCTAAACCAAAATGGATTACTATATCTTTAATATTACCTAAATATAATGAATATTGGTTATCTTTATTTAGTAATGAATTGTTCAAACAATTAAATTACTATAATATTTATTTAATAGGTGGTAATCTTAGCAAAGGTAAATTATTAAGTATTACAGCAACTATATATGGAATTATACCAATAAATAAACAGTTAACTAAATCTAACATGAATATAAATGATATGATTTATGTTACTGGTACACTTGGAGATAGTGCTTATGGATTAGAAATTTTAAAAAAAAATATTAAAATTTCTAATAGAAAACATAAACTTTATTTTATAAATAAACATTTAAGACCTAAACCACCATTCAAATTTGGTCAAAAAATTAGAATTATTGCTAATTCTGCTACTGATATCTCTGATGGTATTTTAAAAGAAATATATAGTATGTTAATTAATACTAAATATAGTGCTAAAATATATCTTAATTATCTTCCATTATCCAAAAAATTAAAAAAATATGTCAATTATAATGATGCACTAAATTTAGTATGTAATAGTGAAGATTATGAATTATGCTTCACTATTAAAAAAAATAACATTAGTTTATTACGCAAATTAAATGGAAATACTAAAATTACTTGTATTGGAAGAATTATTCCCTATGTAGGAAAAAGATTACTATTACTAAATTATAATAGTAAATTCCTAAAAAACCCATTAGGGTATGATCATTTTAATAAAAATTAATTTATTTTTAAGTAAATGAATATTTATAAAAATAGTTTATATAAGTTATTATATATTATCGTTATTGGTTTTGGTATAGGGTATTTACCTTGTTCTGGTACTATAGCTACTATTATTAGTAGTATAGTATGGTACTATGTTATATCTATTAATAATTTTAATATATCAGAATTAATATTAATACTTATATTAAGTACATTATTTTGTCATATTGTCAATAATAATTCTAATATTAAGGATCATTATTCAATAGTATTAGATGAGTTTATTGGTACTGGAATAATAATTTTATTATTACCTAATAAATCTTTTATAAAGATACTATTTAGTATATTTTTATTTAGAGTATTAGATATTATTAAGCCATGGCCAATTAGTTACTTAAATAATATAAATAATGGTTTTGGTATTATGGCTGATGATTTATTAGCTGCGTTAATAACTATTAGTATTATTTTTTTATTAAAAAACTTTATTTAACCAATTATTAATTTTTTTATATATACCTGTACTATCTAAGCCTAAATTAATTTGTATTTGTTTTTGATCACCATGTGTAATAAATAAATCTGGTAATCCTATATTTAGGACTTTTACAGACAATTGATTATACATAATAAATTCATTAACAGCACTACCAGCACCACCTAAAATACTATTTTCTTCGATAGTAACAAAAATTTTGTGATTATAAGATAATTCTTTAATTAATGAAGTATCTAATGGTTTTACAAATCTCATATCTACTAAAGTAGTATTAAGTTTATCAGCAACTATTAATGCTTGTGTAAATAATGTACCAAAATTTAATATTGCTATATTAGTTCCATAACGATGAATTATACCTTTACCTAAAGGTATTTTATATAATTTAGTTATTTTATTAATCCCAGTAATTGATCTTTTTGGATAACGTACTACACTAGGACTAGTTTGATGTTGATAACCAGTATATAACATTAATCTACATTCATTTTCATTACTTGGAGTCATAATAATAATATTGGGTATACATCGTAGATATGATAAATCAAATGATCCTTGATGAGTTTTACCATCAGATCCTACTATCCCTCCCCGATCAATAACAAATAAAATAGGAATATTTTGTAATGCTACATCATGAATAATTTGATCATAAGCTCGTTGTAAAAAAGTCGAATAAATAGATACAACTGGTTTATAACCACCAATTGATAATCCTACAGCAAAAGTTACAGCATGTTGTTCAGCAATAGCTACATCAAAAAATTGTTTTGGATATTGACAAGAAAAATTATTCATACCTGATCCATAACTCATAGCAGGAGTAATGGCAACTAGTTTATTATCTTTAGCTGCAGTATAACATAACCAATCACCAAAAATATTAGAGTAGGTAGTAGAATTATTTTTTAACAATAGACTATTATTTGATATACTGTATTTAGGTACTGAATGCCAATTAATTGGATCTTGTTCTGCTGGTAAATAACCATAACCTTTAACTGTTACTAAATGTAGTAATTGTGGACCAGATTTTAAACGTAAAATACTTAGTATCTTAATCAGTTCCTTTAGATTATGTCCATTAACAGGACCAATATAATTAAATCCTAAATATTGAAATAAATTAACTGTTTTATTAGTGTATATATTATCATATTGTGATGTATTAGTAGTTTGTTTTATTATCTTATTTACTCTTCTTATAGAATTATATTTTTTAATATTTAATAGATAATTATTAAGAGCTCCAGTATTATTGGAGATAGATATACCATTATCATTTAATATTATTAATATGTTTGGTTTAATATCACCAGCATGATTTATTGCTTCAAAAGCCATTCCTGCTGTTATTGCTCCATCTCCAATTACACAAACAACATGTCTATTCTTATATTGTTGTTTCATTGCTACTGCTATTCCAGAACTAACACTAATAGAAGTAGATGAATGTCCAACTGTCAATACATCATATTCACTTTCTTCTCTTGAAGGAAATGGATGTAATCCATTAATTTGTCTAATAGTTTTCATAAAATTACGTCTGTTAGTAATTATTTTATGGGGATAGGTTTGATGACCAGTATCCCAAATTAAAAAATCTATCGGAGTATTGTAAACATAATGTAAGGCAACAGTTAATTCTATTACACCTAAACCAGAAGCAAGATGACCACTAGATTGATTAACGGTATCTAATAAAAATTCTCTTAATTCATAACATATAACATCAAGATCTTTAATTGATAATCTACGTAATTCTATAGGATTATTAATATTAGTTAATATTGTATATTTGTTGTTTTTTATCACCATATTTTTATTATTATATAATAAATATTATTATAACTATTATGATAATATATTTTTACTTATACAAAATTTAGGTAAATTTATTACCTATAATATATTCATTATTGTTAATAATATTAAGCTCTTTGTATTTTATTATATTAAATAATTTTATATTTTCATAAACATACAAATTATATAATCTTGCATATTTTATAATATAACCATTTATATAATCTATTTCTGAATATTTATTATTTTTTATATCTTGCAACATAGAAGATATATTATTTTTAGTATTATTTATAACGCTAGTAATTAATATTACTAAATCCTTAGTATTTATAGATACACCCATATATTTTAATATGTTAGATAGTTCTTTACATATAGAAAGAATGCTTTTATTATATTTTAATAGTTCACCATTTTTACAATTATATATTGTTGTTAAAGGATTAATAACACAATTAACTGCTAATTTTTTTAATTTAAAAATATGTATATTTTTACACCAAATAACATTTGTTAACGCTAAATTTAATTTTTTTATTAAGATATTATAATTAATATCCTTTACTGTACTATCTATTTTACCAATTATTGTTAATCCTTTATGATTATGATATATTATTTCTTTTTCTTTATATACAGCATGATAAGTTATTCCAATTAATAGTGGTTGTTTAATAAATGATAATTTATTTTCTATACCTAAACCATTATATATTAGTAATATAATGCAATTTTTGTTAATAAAATTTATTATTTGTTTTAAAGAATAAACAATACTACCAATTTTTAATGTTACTATTAATAAATCACTATTATTTAAATGTAATACGTTATTTGTTGGTAATATAATATTATCTCTCATATTATTAATATGAGTAATATTAATGTATATACTATCTTTTTTGTCTTCTTTTAGCCATCCTTGAACACTATTACCATTTTTAGTTAAAAAATATGCTAACAATCTACCTAGTGCTCCACAACCTAATACTGTAATTTTCATATATATTTATAATAATTATTTTTCCTTTAATTTATTAAAATTTTTAATAATTACAAATAACCATAATAGTAATATTATTACATTAACAAATAATACTAGTTTAACTGATTTAGTAATATGTAATATTAATCCGCTAACAAAACCACCAATAGCACTACCTAAAAATTGATTAGTAGAATATAAACCCAATAGGGTTCCATTATAGGATGGTATATTATTAGTTATTTGTCTTAAAAATTGTGGTAATATTGCTTCTATTATACTAAAAGATATAAAGAATAATTGTATACTAATTATTAATGATAATTTACTAAAAATAATTGTTTTTAGTAATATCGATATTAAGAATATAGTTATAAAACTAATTAATATGTATAGTATTTTATATTTATATTTATTAAAAATATTAATTAGTACAAATGTAATTATAAAGGATAATGTACTATATAAATATACTTTCCAATGATTAGAATAATTTATACCAATCTTAATTAAATCGTATGGTATAGTTACAAAGTTTGATACTAATAATATATGTAAACAAAATATACTAAAATTTATTAAGACTAAATTTTTATTAAATATTATGCTAATTATATTTAATCTAGGTCTATTTTTTACTATATTGTTTAATTTTATATCTGGTATAATTAAATACGTAACAATGATTCCTACTAATGATAGTATAGTTATAAATATAAACAATGCATTAAAGTTAATTAATTCAGTTATTATTGGACCAAGTACTATTGAAATAATAAAAGATATTAAAAAACTAATTCCTAAACACATCATAGCTATAGTATAATACTTATTATTAATAGAATCATATACGATACTCATAATAACTGGACTAATAGCACTTATTCCTTGTATACCTCTACCTATAATTAAACCAATAATATTGTTTAATTTAATAATTATTACATTGCCAAGTAAAAATATTAATAATCCTAATGTAATTAAATTTTTACGATTAAATTTATCTGCAGCAATACCAAATGGTACTTGACATATCATTTGCATAATACTATATATACTAATAGATATTCCTATTAAAAAATCATTAGTATTAGATAATTTGCCATATCTAGTAATTACTGGTAATAAAATAAATGTACTAATTATTCTTATAGTAAATAAAATACATGTACCAATGATAATACGTATTGTTCTAATATCCATATATACTAAATGTTTATAATTTCATGTAAATATAAAACATATACTATACTTTATAATAGCTTAATATAGATAGATTAAATACATTAATACTTATAATAGATAAAATAAATATTTTTTTAGCCCAACTATCTATATTATTATTTTTTAATGATACAAATAACCATAATATCATAATAGGAATATTAATAATAATAAAATATATATTATTATTAGTTATGGTATACATTAAAAATATTAGTAATATATATAAAATGATAGAAATAATAATATATTTTTTAGTAATTAAATAACCATAATATAGTGGTAATATTGGAATATTAGCTTTTTTGTAATCATTTATATATATAATTGACAATGAATAAAAATGTGGTATTTGCCATACTATAAATATTAACATTAATATTAATGACTCAAAATTAAAATTTAGTACACTACAATATCCTATTACTGGTGGCATTGCTCCTGATAAACTACCTATTAATGTACTATACAAAGAATATCTTTTTAAATAAAAACTATAAAATATTACATATATTATAGTAGCAAGTATAGATAAAATAAAAACTAATAAATTATTAGTAATAAATAGTATTATTAATCCTAATATAGCTAGTATAATAGATATTAATAATATTAATAATGATAATGTTTTATTATTTATTAATAATCTATTTTTAGTTCTGTCCATAATTATATCAATATCTCTATCAATATAATTATTTAACAGGCAATTAGATATTAACAAAAAAAACATTCCTAATATTGTATAATTTAATAAATTAATATTTATTACTTTTGTAATTCTAGAAGATAACAAAAAACCACTAATTAAAGATAATAAATTACCAACAACAATTTTGAGTTTTATACTTCTTATATACTTTGTTATCATTTACATATTAATAATATTTTTATATTAATAAATTTTTGCATATATTATACATAATCCATACTGAACCAGTAATTAATATAGTTATAATAATCAAAGTAAATAATAAAGATATAAGATACCATTTATATTTTAAATATAAATGAAAATCTAAAAAATAAAAAAAATGTACTATGACTTGTGATATACCACAAGCAATTAATATTAATAATACTATTGTTTTATTTGTTAACAATATTAATGAAATAAACGGAACTATTGTTAGTATTATAGAGTATAAAAATCCAAATAAATATCTATTATTTATCATAATTAATAATTTATTATTTAAGAATACTGAAACTAAATAAATAAACAATCGTAAAAATAAATACCCATATTATATCTAAAAAATGCCAAAATAAACTCAAACAATACAAATTATTTTTTATTTTATCAAATTTATTTAAATAAATTTGTAATAGTAATATTATGAACCAAATTAGTCCAACTATTATATGTATCCCATGTACCCCTAATAATGTGAAAAAACTAGAAAGAAAATAATTTTTATCTGGACCTAAATTGTTTCTAATTAAGTGAATAAATTCATATAATTCCATATACAAAAAACATACTCCAAGAAGAAAAGTTATTGATAAATAATAAACTACATATTTTATTTTATTAATATTAAAATAATAACTAGCCAAACAACAAGTATAACTACTAGTAAGAAGAATTAATGTTTCAATTAAAACAAATGGTATATTATAAAAACTGTTACTAATAGTATATAACATACTATTATATGCTAGAATATAATTAATAAATAGTACTGAAAAAAATACACAATCACTCATCAAATATATCCACAAACCAAATATATTATTATTTATATTAGTATGACTACTTTTTGAAGATTTATTAGTAATATTTAACATGATTTTTAGTTATTTTTAGTACATTTACTATTTTCGATAGCTTTTATTTTATTAATTGAAAAATAATAATATTCTTTATTTTTAACATTATATATAATAATAGAAATAACTATTCCTAATATACTAACACATGATAACCACCAAATATACCAAATCATAGAAAAACAAAATAATAATCCAAATATTGAAATTACTATGCCAAAACTTGTATTTTTAGGTAAAAAAATCGGTTGATATTTTAATTTTATGTTATTTTTTATATCTTTTTTTATAAACCAAAAAGCATCAATTGTGTTTTTTATTTTAGGTATAATCGAAAAATTATATATCGATGGTGGTGATGATGTAAACCATTCTAAAGTTCTTCCATTCCATGGATCATTAGTAGCAATATTATTTTTTCTATTTCGTATACTAATTATTACTTGTATTATTTGAGATAATATTCCAAACATTATAAATATTACTCCAATAAAAGATATAGTTAGTAAATTATGAAAACTTGAATCTATAAATTGACTAAGACGACGAGTCATACCCATGAATCCTAATATATATAAAGGCATAAATGCTATATAAAAACCAATAATCCAAAAATAGAAAGATATTTTACCCCATGTTTCATTTAATATAAAACCAAAAATTTTTGGAAACCAATAAGTAGCACCAGCAAAACAACCAAATAAAACTCCACCAATAATCACATTATGAAAATGAGCAACAACAAATAAACTATTATGTAAAACATAATTTGCTGTTGGTAGTGCTAACAGTACCCCTGCTGCTCCTCCAATTACAAATGTAATAATAAATCCAGTAGTCCATAACATAATTGTATTAACAATAACTTTTCCTCTATACATAGTAAATAACCAGTTAAATACTTTTACACCAGTAGGAATAGCAATTATCATTGTCATAATACCAAAAAATGCATTAACATTTGATCCAGCTCCCATAGTAAAAAAATGATGTAACCAAACACAAAATGCTAATACTGTAATAGCTATAGTAGCAAAAATTAATGTTTTATAATTAAATAAACTTTTTTGTGAAAAAGTAGCAACTACTTCAGAAAAAATACCAAATACTGGTAATACCAATATATATACTTCAGGATGACCCCAAGACCAAAATAAATTAATATACATCATTGGATTACCACCCATATCTTGGGTAAAAAAATGCATTCCTAAATAACGATCTAAAGTTAGTAACATAATAGTTACAGCTAGTATTGGAAATGCCACAACAATTAGTATATTTGTACATAATGTTGTCCAAGTAAAAACTGGCATATTCATTATGCCCATATTTGGGGTACGCATAAATAGTATAGTAACAATAAAATTTATTCCAGTAATAGTAGTACTAATTCCAGCTATCTGCATACTCCATATCCAATAATCTACTCCAACACCTGGACTATAAATTTTTTCAGATAATGGTGGATAAGCAGTCCACCCAGTTTGTGCAAATTCACCTATTCCTAATGATAAGTTTATTAGTATAACACCTATCATAAATAGCCAAAAACTTAGAGAATTTAAGAATGGAAAAGCTAAATCACGACAACCTATTTGTAAAGGAATAATAATGTTCATTAAACCAATTATAAATGGAGTAGCCATAAATATTATCATTATAACTCCATGAACAGTAATAATTTGATTATAGTGGTGTGATGATAAAAATCCTTCTTGCATACTAGAAGATGCTAACATTTGTTGAGTTCTCATCATAATGGCATCAATAAATCCTCTTAATAACATTACTATTGAAGTTATTATGTACATTATACCAATTCTTTTATGATCTAGTGAAGTTAACCAATTATCCCATAAATATTTCCACTTACCAAAATAACTAATAGTGAATATTGTAACTGCACTAACTAACGCAATAAATATAAAAGTGAATATAATAATTGGTTCATTATATGGAATATCACTTATTTTTAATCTACCAAACATTTTATTTTCCTATAATCAAAATGACTTTTCTATATTTAAATACCATAAATGGTATTAATAAACAATCACTTATCTAAATTATGTTTATTTATGATGCAATAAAAAATTTTATTATTTACTTCCGAAAAATATTTTACTGAATCAAATTTACTAGGTAAAGATAATTTTTTGTAATCTAAAAAACTAGTTAATTTAGTTTTATAGGATTTAACTTTATTAATCCATAAATTAAATTTATTGTTATTCACAACAAATACATTAAATTTCATACCAGAAAATCCACTACCACTAAAATTAGATGATATACCTTTATAAATACCAATTTTATTAGCAATTAGATTTAATCTAGAACACATGTTATTCATAGCATAAATTTGACTACCTAATTGAGGTATAAAAAATGAATTCATAACAGAATCAGAAGTAATATTAAAGATTATTGGTATATTTACTGGAACATATATTTCGTTAATTGAAGCAATTTTAAAATCAGGATATATAAATAACCATTTCCAATTTAGTGATATGACATTTATTTTAATAGGTGGTGAATTAAAAGTTACTATTGATTTACTAGGATCTAATTTTTTAACACTATTTATAGTAATACTAGATAATATTAATACAATTATAAAAGGTATAATCCATATAAATAACTCTATGATTTTAGATTTACACCATTCTGGTTTATATAACGCCGTAGTACTTGATGACCTATATCTAATAACAAAAAATAAAGTCATTATTATTACTGGTATAACAATAATTGACATAAGTTTTATTGCTGTTACTATAATTAATTTTTCCTCTATACCTATTTGTCCAGTTGGATTAAATATTGCTAACTTAGAATCACAACCAAATAATGTAATGATAACTGAAGATAAAAAAATCTTTCTTATAATACTCATGCTAATTTAACGAATTTACTTTGTTGTTAGATTAACTTAAGTGTTAAAAATAGTACTTAACTAAAATAAGTTAATAAGTATAACAAATTAACAAAAAATTATATAACATTAGTTTCCTTTAAAGAGATTAACACCATTATAACATAATATAATTGTGGTATAGTAATTATTTTCAATAAAAACTATTATTTTTTATTTTAAAATATAATAATAACAAAATTCTCTCTTAGAGAGACTATTTATTAGCTGAGCTAATTGTATATCAAAAATTAATATAATTTGATTTATATTACTTAATATTTACTAATTGGTTATTAATGTAACCAAATACCACAGTTATGGTATGGTTTTAATATAGTGTTATGTTTATAATTAGTTTACTACGGTTATATGTAAAGTTAATTAATAACATAAAAATATTTTAAGATACCTAGTTATATAAGGAAACAAACTAATGTTAAATAAGATAACTTCATATGTTAGTATGAAAAATTACGGTAGTAATTTAGTTCCAATTGTAGTTGAAAAATTATCGTATAGTGAACGAGCATATGATATATTTTCTCGTTTACTAAAAGAAAGAATAATATTTATAACTGGGAAAATAGAAGATTACATGGCAAGTATAATAATTGCTCAGATAATATTTCTAGAGGCAGAAAATCCTGAAAAAGATATATATCTTTATATCAATTCTCCTGGTGGTGTTATTAATGCAGGTATGGCTATTTATGATGTTATGCAATTTGTAAAACCAGATGTTAGTACATTATGTATAGGACAAGCAGCTTCTATGGGAGCATTATTACTAATGGCTGGGACTAAAGGTAAAAGATTTTGTCTACCAAATTCTAGAATTATGATTCATCAACCAATTGGAGGATTTAATGGTCAAGCATCTGATATAGAAATACAAACAAAAGAAATATTAAATATTAAAAGTAAAATTAATAATTTAATATCAAAACATAGCAATAAATCTTTTGATAAAGTATCAAGAGATACTGAAAGAGATTATTTTTTATCTGCTAATGAAGCATTAGAATATGGTATAATAGATTCAATAATAATAAATCGTCAGTAGTATATGTTATTTTTTTAATGTACACGAGAGATATTTATGATAGATAAAGAAAATAATGAATTAAATAAGTTATTATATTGTTCCTTTTGTGGTAAGAGTCAAAAGGAAGTTAAAAAATTAATTGCTGGATCATCTGTATATATTTGTAATGAATGTATTGATTTATGTAATAAAATAATAAATGAAGAAAAAAAAGACGATGAATATAATAATAAAAATCTATCAATTAGTCCTCGTCAAATAAAACATTGTCTGGATGATTATATAATTGGACAAGAACAAGCAAAAAAAATATTGTCTGTTGCTGTCTGTAATCATTATAAAAGAATTTGTGTTAACAAAAATAATAATATTAAGTTAGGAAAAAGTAATATTCTATTAATAGGACCAACTGGTAGTGGTAAAACTCTTCTTGCAGAAACACTAGCAAATTCAGTTAATGTACCATTTGCTATAGCTGATGCTACCACGTTAACTGAAGCTGGTTATGTTGGAGAAGATGTAGAAAATATAATACAAAAATTATTACAAAAATGTGATTTTAATGTAAAGAAAGCACAGAGTGGTATAATATACGTAGATGAAATTGATAAAATTTCTAGAAAAACAGATAATCCATCTATTACTAGAGATGTTTCTGGAGAAGGAGTACAACAAGCTTTATTAAAATTAATAGAAGGTACTACTGCTTTAGTACCTCCAAAAGGAGGAAGAAAACATCCACAACAAGATTTTATACAAGTGGAAACATCTAATATTTTGTTTATTTGTGGTGGAGCATTTTCTGGTTTAAAAAATATAATAAAAAGAAGAGTAGAAACTAATTATGGTATTGGATTTTGTGCTAAAATTAAAAATAATAAAGTATTAGATGATAATATTTTATTAAAAACAAAGCCAGAAGATTTAATTAAATTTGGATTAATACCTGAGTTTGTTGGACGTTTACCAATTATAGCTGTGTTAGAAGAACCAGATGTGGATATGTTAGTACAAATTTTAAGTAAACCAAAAAATTCATTAGTTAAACAATATCAAACTATTTTTGATTTGGATAATATCAAGTTAGAATTTTGTAATAAGGCTCTTTTAGCTATTGCTAATCAAGCAGTTAAATATAAAGTTGGAGCTAGAGGATTACGTTCTATTATAGAAAATATACTTTTAGAAACTATGTATAACTTACCATCAAAGAATATAGTAAATAAAATATTAATTAATGAATCAGTAATTAATAAATCATTAGACCCAATATTAATATTTAATAAATAAAAAATAAAAATTTTAATTAATATAATTTATTTCATTTAAAAATTTTTAATAAGTTAACTAATAGTAAAATTATCTATGTTAAATAAATTAATTTAATTTAATATCTTATTTCCTAAGAAGGATTAAATGACTAATCATGATTCTGTAAATAAAATTATTCCAGTATTACCATTAAGAGATATAGTGATATATCCAAATATAGTAGTACCATTGTTTATTGGTCGAGAAAAATCCATTAAATGTCTAGAAATAGCTATGAATAAAGATAAACAAATTATGTTAGTTACTCAAAAAGAATCATCTAATGATGATCCTGGTATTAATGATTTATTTTTGGTAGGTACTGTAGCTTATATATTACAAATGATAAAATTAGCTGATGGAACTATAAAAATACTTGTAAAAGGTCATACTAGAGCATACATAAAAAAATTAGAGGATCATAATAATTACTTTACAGCTGAAATAATACATCTTTTTGATTTAAATGAATATAAGAAAGAACAAAATACTTTAGTAAGAGTTATAATTAATCAATTTAATAATTATATAAAATTAAATAACAAAATTATTCCAGAAGTAATAAAATTAATAAATAGTATAGAAGACGCAAATACTTTAATTAATACCATAGCAACTCATATACCACTGAAAATAGCTGATAAACAATTGTTATTGGAAATAAATGATATTTCTAAAAGATTAGAAAAGTTAGCTATCATTATAGAATCAGAAATTAATTTATTAAAATTAGATAAAAGCATTCATAATAGAATAAAAAAACAAATGGAAAAAAGTCAAAAAGAATATTACTTAAATGAACAAATTAAAGCTATACAAAAAGAATTAGGTGAAATAGATAATATTTCTGATGAGTATAGTACTTTATTAGATAAAATAAAATTATCTAGAATGCCAAAAATAGCTAAAGATAAAACTAAAAATGAATTATATAAATTAAAAATGATGTCACCTATATCAGCAGAAGCTACTGTTGTAAGAAGTTATATAGATTGGATGTTAACAATTCCATGGAACAAACGTAGTAAAATAAAAAAAGATTTATTTGTAGCTAAAAATATTTTAGATAATGATCATTATGGTTTAGATCAAGTAAAAGAATATATACTAGAATACTTAGCTGTACAAAATAGAAATAATAAAATAAATGGATTAATATTATGTTTAATAGGACCACCAGGTGTAGGTAAAACTTCACTAGGTAAATCAATAGCAAAAGCTACCGGGAGAAAATATGTACATATGTCTCTTGGAGGAATGAGAGATGAAGCTGAAATACGTGGTCATCGTAGAACATACATTGGGTCTATGCCGGGAAAATTAATACAAAAAATTTCTAAGAGTAAGGTAATTAATCCTGTATTTTTACTAGATGAAATTGACAAAATATCTTTTGATATGAGGGGTGATCCTGCATCAGCTCTATTAGAAGCATTAGATCCAGAACAAAATAAAGCGTTTAATGATAATTATTTAGAAATTGATTATGATTTATCTAACGTTATGTTTATCGCAACCGCTAATTCTACTAATATAATACCACCTTTACTAGATAGAATGGAAATAATTAGAATTTCTGGATATTCTGAAGAAGAAAAACTTAATATAGCAAAAAAATATTTAATACCTAAACAAATTAAAAAAAATGCTTTAAAAGATAAAGAATTATACATAGATGATAATGCGTTATTAAATATTATTAGATATTATACAAAGGAAGCAGGAGTTCGTAATTTAGAACGAGAAATATCCAAAATATGTAGAAAAACAGTTAAATTGATATTAACAGATAGCAATATTAATAATGTCAAAATTAACAATAATAACTTAAGTAATTTCATTGGTATAAAAAAATTTAATTTCAAATATAAAAATAATAAAAATGTAATAGGACAAGTAAATGGATTGGCTTGGACTGATTCAGGAGGTGATTTATTAATTATTGAAACTATTTGTGTGTCTGGTAATGGTAAATTAATTTATACTGGATCTTTAGGAAAAATTATGCAAGAATCAATAAAAATAGCTCTTACTGTTGTTAGATCAAATGTTAATAAATTTAAAATAAATCCAGTATTTTATAAAAAAACAGATATTCATGTACATGTTCCTGAAGGAGCTATACCTAAAGATGGTCCTAGTGCTGGTATTGCTATATATACTGCTTTAATATCTTCATTATCAAAAAAACCTATTAAAAGTGATATAGCTATGACCGGAGAAATTACATTAAATGGAAATATACTACCTATTGGTGGTTTAAGAGAAAAATTATTAGCTGCTCACAGAAGTGGTATTAGAACAGTTTTAATACCCTACGATAACCAACATAATTTAAAAAATATACCAAAAAATATTTTAAATAAAATTAATATAAAATTAGTTAATTCTATTGATGAAGTAACTAACTTAGCATTAACATAATTTTAATAAATATTAATTATAATTTTATTAAAACTAATTTTAGCATGTTAATATTTATTTTAAATATTTAAAATAAAAATTTTTATATTAATTTATAAATAAAAAGTATAATATTAATTTAAATTTTAATGCAATAAGCAAGAATAACTAACAATTATTAGTATATTAAAGTATTTATTAATTGGTAGTTACTATTATTAATAAATACTAATTTCTATTACAAATTTATTAAAATATCTATTTTTTTAGAATCATTGGATAATACAGTGAGACTATTTAAACAATTAAAATGGTTTTTTTATCGAGAATGGCGTCATTATGTTGGAGCTATAATAATATTACTTCTAATAGCTTTATTGCAATTGATACCACCAATTATGGTTGGTAATATTGTTGATACCGTATTGCTAAAATCTTATAATCGATTATATATAATATACATTATAATAATAATGGTTATTATTGCAGTTATTGCTTACTGGTTACGTTACGCCTGGAGAATATTACTATTTGGATCAGCTTATAAATTAGCTGTTGAATTACGTAATAAGTTATATTACTTATTAAGTAATCAATCACCTGAATTTTACTCTAATTATAGAACTGGAGATCTAATAGCTAGAGCAACTAATGACGTTGATCGTGTCGTGTTTGCAGCTGGTGAGGGTGTATTAACATTAGTAGATTCTTTAGTAATAGGATGTTCTGTAATATTTATCATGGTATTAAAAATAGATTGGAAATTAACTATATTATCACTAGCTCCTATGCCAATAATGGCATTTATAATTAATAATGATGGTAAAAAATTACACCAATATTTTCGTATAGCACAAGCATCATTTTCTTTACTAAATAGTAGAGTTCAAGAAGATCTAACTAATATAAGAATGATTAAGATATTTGGTATCGAACAAAGACAATTACAATATTTTACTAATATAGCAATAGATACTAGTAAAAAAAATATGGATGTTGCTTTAATTGATTCAAGATTCGATCCAATAATTTATCTAACTATAGGATTATCTAATCTATTAGCTGTGTTTGGAGGTAGTTGGTTAGTAATTAATAAACAAATGACATTAGGACAACTTACTAGTTTCATTATGTATTTAGGATTAATGATTTGGCCCATGTTAGCATTAGCTTGGATGTTTAATATTGTAGAACGGGGTAGTGCAGCTTACACTAGAATTAATCAGATGTTAAATGAATCTTATAAAATTATTGATGGTAAATTTAATTTACCTAGTTATCAAGGAGATATAATTTTAAAAATTAAAGAGTTTTCATACCCAAAAACTAATAAAATTGTACTAAACAATATTAATTATATTATTAAAGCAGGATCAATTATAGGTATTTGTGGCCCTACTGGTTCTGGTAAAAGTACCTTGCTAGCACTAATTTTAAGAAATTTTGATTTAAAACACGGGAAAATATTGTATCACAATATACCATTATATTTATTAATATTAAATGAATGGAGAAATAAATTATCTGTAGTTAACCAGAATAATTTTTTATTTTCCGATAGTATAATAAATAATATTACTTTAGGTAGACCTAATGTTAACTTTAATGATGTAAAAAAAGTTACAAATATAGCTTGCATACACAAAGAAATTATTAGTTTACCTAATGGTTATTATACTAAAGTAGGGGAAAGAGGAATGATGTTATCTGGAGGACAAAAACAAAGAATAGCTATAGCTAGATCTTTATTATCAGATACTGCTGATATATTAATTTTAGATGATGCATTATCTGCAGTAGATACAGAAACTGAAAATCAAATACTTAGTAATATACATAAATGGAAAAAAAATAAAACATTAATTATTATTAGTCATAAATTAAATTCTATAAAACATGCTGATCATATTTTAGTATTTAATAATGGTAGTGTAATAGAACAAGGCACACATTCTTTTTTATTAAAACAATCTACATGGTATAAAAAAATATATCATTATCAGCAACTAAAAGTTACTCTTAAATAAAATAATCTTGGAAAGATAATGAATAACTGGAAAAATCTTTGGTCTACTTTAAAAAGATTATTAAATTATAGTACGAATCATCAAAAATCAATAATTATTGCTATATTTATGTTATGTTTTGCCTCATTAGATGAAGTAACTGGTACAATGATTATCAGTTATTTCATAGATAATTTTTTAACTAACCAAAGATTATCTATATTTATCATAATAATACTATTGATAACATTTATTATATTACAAATTAAATCTGTAATATTACGTTATTATCAATCCCTAAAATTTAATAAAACGTCTATAGATATTGTTCAACAATTAAGAATTGACTTAATGAATACAATTTTAAGACAACCAATTAAAATATTTGATAATAAATCAGTCGGACAACTAATATCTTGCATTACTAATGATACAGAAGTAGTAAAAGATTTATTTCTTACAGTAATATCATCAGTGTTACGTAGTATAGCTTTAATTATTGCTATGTTAATAGCTATGTTTTTACTAAATTATCAATTAGCTTGTGTTTCACTATTATTATTTCCGTTGGTATTTTTAGTAATGTGGTTATATCAATACTATTGTACTCCAATAGTTAGAAAATTACGTTCTTATGTAGCAAAAATTAATAGTTTTTTTAACGAAACTATTAGTGGTATGTTAATTATACAGCAATTTTGTCAACAAAAGCGTTTTGCAAATAAATTAAAAAGAGCAAGTAACATACATTTTAAATTACGTATGCTGACTTTAAAATTAGATGGTTATTTATTACGACCTTTACTAAATTTACTTTTTTCTATACTTTTATGTAGTATCTTGCTTATTTTTAGTTTTAATAAACAACTAATTAGTGTTGGTGTATTATATGCATTTATTAATTATTTAAGTAGATTAAATGAACCATTAATAGAATTAACATCTCAACAATCTATTATTCAACAAGCTATAGTAGCAGGAGAACGTATATTTAAATTAATGGATAGTCCAATACAACAATATGGATTAGATAATAAATTACTTAATAATGGTAATATAGTCATAAGAAATTTAAATTTTTCATATAATAATAATATAAACATACTTAATAATATAAATATTACTATACCTGATAAATACTTTATTGCCTTAGTTGGTCATACTGGTAGTGGTAAAAGTACTTTAGCAAATCTCATAATGGGTAACTATCCAATTAGTAAAAACACCATATTTTTAGATAATAGATCAATCGAAACTCTAACCCATAAAGTAATTCATAATGGAATACTGATGGTACAACAGGATCCAGTTATTATGGCTGATACAATATATGAAAATTTATCTCTTGGTAGCAAAATTAAGGAACATGATATATGGACTATATTAAAACAGATTAAATTAGCATCACTAGTACATTCTTTACCTAATGGATTATTTACTAAACTTGGTGAATATGGTAATTCTTTATCTGCTGGACAAAGACAATTATTAACATTAGCAAGAGCCTTAATATTACATCCTAAAATATTAATTTTGGATGAAGCAACTTCTAATATTGATTATGGTACAGAATTAGCTATTGCTAAAGTAATTAATAAAATTCGTAAAAACTTGACACTAATTGTTATTGCTCATAGATTATCTACTATTATCCATGCTGACAAAATAGTAGTTTTACGTAAAGGTAGCATTATAGAGTGCGGAACACATGATTTTTTATTAAAAAAACGTAATTATTATTATAAATTGTATAAATTACAAAAATTTAATAAAATATAAAATTGTTAATATAGTTTTATTAAGTATTTTAATAGAGATAAATAATTACTAATAATAAATTGACAGTTATAGTAGATTTATTCTATTATATAGAATATTTAGGATAATTGGTATTATTATATTATTTATTTATATGAATCCGGTCAGGTCTGGGAAGAAGCAGCTGTAGTATATTTATGATAATGATAATAATTACTAATTATCCAAGTAATTTTTGTATAAATTATAAGTATTGTTTTGTATTGATTATCGTTAGATTAATAAATATTTATTTTAGAAAGAATAATTTATGTCGTTAATTTAGATATTATAATTAATTATATTAATATATAATATTATTATTTATAATAATTTTGGTTATCCATATTATGCTCTTAGAGCAAGAAAAATTAGCATTAATTAAAAAAAATATAGTATCAGTTCCAAATTATCCTAGACCAGGTTTATTGTTTAGAGATATTACTAATTTAGTTAAACATCCATGTGCATATGCCGCTAGTATATCATTATTAGCTAATTATTATCGTAATTATAATTTAAATAAAATCGTTGGTATAGAAGCTAGAGGATTTTTATTTGGAGCTCCATTAGCACTATCATTAGGATTAGGATTTGTTCCAGTAAGAAAACCAGGTAAATTACCTAGAGAAACAATAAGTGAAAATTATATATTAGAATATGGTAATAATAAATTAGAAATACATAAAGATTCTATTACTCCTGGTGATAAAGTACTAATAGTAGATGATTTATTAGCTACTGGAGGAACAATATGTGCAGTAGCTAAATTAGTAAGAAGATTGAATGGTATAGTAAATAATGCTGCTTTTATTATTAATTTAGTTGAATTAGGAGGAGAAAATATATTAAATAATATAGGTATTAAAAATTATAGTTTACTGTTATTTAATAATAATTAATATTTACGTTATACTAATTTAACTTATATGATTTATAAACCATTAGTGTTAAGATGGCGTCCTAAGTGTTTTAATGATTTAGTAGGTCAAGATCACATAGTTAATGCTTTTACTAATGCATTTAATCTAAATAAAATTCATTATGCATATATTTTTTCTGGTTCATATGGTATAGGAAAAACTACAATAGCTAGGCTATTAGCTAAAAGTTTAAACTGTATTAATAATAGCATAAATGTTTGTGATAATTGTGATGCATGTATAGAAATACAAAACAATTGTTTTATTGATTTAATAGAAATTGACGCTGCGTCGTCTTCTGGAATAGATAATATTAAAGAATTAATAGAAAATGCTCAATATTTTCCAGTAAAAGGAAAATTTAAAATTTATTTAATTGATGAAGTACATATGTTATCTCGTAGTAGTTTTAATGCTTTATTAAAAATATTAGAAGAACCTCCTTCACATATTAAATTTTTGTTAGCTACTACTGAATATAACAAAATACCAAAAGTGATTACTTCTCGTTGTTTACATTTTAGTTTGTCAAAAATAAACAATGATAAAATTATTTTATATTTAAAAACTATTTTAACTAAAGAACAAATATCATTTGATGAACAAGCAATAATTTGTATTGCAAATTTCGCTAATGGTAGTTTACGTGATGCATTAAATTTAGTTGATCAAGCTATAATTTTTGGTAAAGGAAAAATAGTTTTAAATATTGTAGTTAATATGCTTGGTATAGTAGATATTAATCAATTAATATTAATTATTGAACTAATAATATCAAACAATACTGATCAATTAATTGATACCATTAACAATATATCTATAAATAATATTAATTGGGAAAAATTTTTAACTGATATCTTATTAATATTACATGATATTTTGTTAATCAAAACTTTATCAAGTTATAATTCTAATTATAATAAAAGCATATTGTTTCGTTTAAATAATATTTCAAAATTATTATCAATTGATGTTATAAAAAAGTACATTAATTTGGTATTAAATGGTTATAAAGAATTATTAATAGTAGATAATAAAAAGTTAATAATAGAAATAACATTACTAAAATTAATTAATTATTGATTTTTAAATTATAAAATTATACTATATTAAGTATCTCATTAAGATTTAATATATGCTAATTTATAGTTATAGGTCATCAATATTATAAATGAATAATAGTATAATAGATAATGTAATAAGAATATTAAAAATCTTACCTGGTATTGGACCTAAGTCAGCGCAAAGAATTATGTTCTTCTTATTAAGAAATAAGAAAGTAGGAATTGATTTATACAAATCGTTAAATGATGTAATGTTAAGTATTAATCAATGTATTATGTGTTTTAATTTTACTACAAAAAATATTTGTGATATTTGTTCTAATCAGGATAGAATAAATTGTAAACAAATTTGTGTAGTAGAAAATCCTGCTGATGTATTTGCTATAGAACAAACTGGTCAATTTTCTGGATTATATTTTGTATTGTTTGGTTGTTTATCACCAATAGATGGAATTAAATCTAGTGATATTAATTTAGATATATTAGAGAATAGATTAAAAAAAAATATAATAAAAGAAGTTATTATTGCTACTAGTTCTACTGTAGAAGGTGAAATTACTAGTAATTATATTGCTGGAATATGTAAAAACAATAATATTATTGTTAGTCGTATTGCTTATGGTATACCAGTAGGTAGTGAAATAGAGTCAGTAGATTTTAATACTTTATCTCATTCAATAATTAGAAGATATAAAATTAATTCTTAATAAAGTAAATTGTTTATTAATTTAGGTGACATGTATGAACAAAAAAGAGGTACGAGGTTTTCAATCTGAAACTAAACAAATATTAAATATAATGATTAATTCTTTATATTCAAATAAAGAAATTTTTTTACGTGAGTTAATATCTAATGCATCAGATGCAATAGATAAATTAAAATTTTTAATGTTATCTAAACCTGAATTATATAAATATAATAATAATGATTTTTGCATAATGATTTCTTTTAATAAACAAGATCGTTCTATAATTATAGATGATAATGGTATTGGAATGACTTATAATGAAGTAATAAGTAATTTAGGAACAATTGCTAAGTCTGGAACAAAAGAATTTATTAAATTAAAAGAGTTTGAAAATAAGTTAAATAGTAATCTTGTTGGTCATTTTGGTGTTGGATTTTATTCATCATTTATTGTAGCTAATAAAGTTGTTGTACATACTAAATCGTTTAACGATATTAATGGTGTATTATGGGAATCAGATGGTAAAGATAAATATACTATTAACTACTTAGATAAACCTAGTCATGGTACTAAGGTTATATTATATTTAAAAGATAATGAAGAAGAATTTCTTGATTACTGGAAATTAAAAAATATTATAAATAAATATTCTGATCATATCCAATTACCAATTAAATTACAACATTGTGATAATAAAAATAACAATGTTTGGAAGCAAGTTAACCAAGCTAAAGCTATATGGACTCGTAATAAAATAGATATTAAAGAAAGTGAATATATAGAGTTTTATAAACATATTACTGGAGATAGTAATAATCCATTACATTGGCAGCATAGTTTTATTGAAGGTAAACAGGAATACACTATATTATTATATATTCCTAGTAAATTTATATATAATCCTTGGAATAATGAACAAAAAAATGGTTTGAAATTATATGTTAAACGCATATTTATTATGGATAATGTGAATAATTTTTTACCAAATTATTTACGTTTTGTAAAAGGAATTATAGATTCTAATGATTTACCACTTAATGTATCTCGTGAAATTTTACAAGAAAACAAAATAATTAATAAAATAAAAAGTAGTATTACAAAAAAAGTACTTATTATGTTAGAAAAATTAGCAAAGAATAATAAAGATAAGTATAAAATTTTTTGGAAACAATTTGGTTTAATTCTTAAAGAAGGTATAGCTGAAGATTCTAAAAATAAGGAATTATTATCTAATTTATTAAGATTTTCGCATACAAATGGTAATGATCAATATGATTACATATCACTAGATATGTATGTTAATTGTATGAAACAAGAACAAAATAAAATATATTATATTATTGCTAGTAGTTATGATTCAGCTAAATATAGTCCACATATAGAAATTCTGAAAAAAAATAATATTATAGTGTTATTATTATTTGACGCAGTTGATGAATGGATGATGAATTATATTAATAATTTTAATGGTAAAAAGTTTCATTTATCTAGCAAGGAAGATGATTTAATAAATAAATACGCTAACGCTGAAAATAGAATACATTTAACAAATCCAGTTGAATCTTCTAATAATTTTATTTATCGAATAAAAAATTATTTAGGTGATAAAGTAATTGATGTTAAATTTACAAAAAAACTAGTTACATCACCGGTAGCATTAATAAATGAAGATAATGGTGTAACTACTCAAATGGCTAAATTATTAAAAAATACTGGTCAATCAATACCAAAGATTAAATATATTTTATTAATTAATTATAAACATAGTATAATTAACAAGATGTCTTGTATAAAAGAAGATAATGAATTTAATCAATGGGTTGAATTATTATTTAGTCAAGCATTATTAATGGAAAGTAATTATTTAGATAATCCAGGATTATTTGTTAAGATTATTAATCAGTTACTGGTTTAATTTTTTATGCATAATGGGAATATTCGAGTAATTTTTATTGGTGCTCCAGGAACTGGTAAGGGTACACAATCTGATTTACTTTCTAAAAAATATAAAATACCTAAAATTTCTGTGGGTGAATTATTACGTAAGTTAGTTAATAATAATATTTCTGATAATATTAATTTAGGTGATTTAATATCAGATAATGTAGTATGTAATATAGTTAAGATGCGTCTTTGTAAGGATGATTGTGATAATGGATTTATATTAGATGGATTTCCTAGAAGTATTAATCAAGCTCAGTATTTAACTATTAATAATATTAAAATCAATTTTGTCTTTAATATTAAGTTATCATATAAAATTATTATAAAACGTTTATTAGGTAGACGCATTCATAAATCATCAGGTAGAATATATCATATAAAATATAATCCACCAATGGTAGATGGTTTAGATAATATTACTGGAGAACAATTGATATCTAGAAAAGATGATAATATTAACATTATTAAACATAGATTAAAAATTCATAATGAACAAATTAATAATATAATTAATTATTACAGACAAGAAGTTAAATTGGGTAACATAATTTCTTATACAGAAATAGATGGTACTAAACCAATTGATCTAATTTTAACAGAAATAGTTAATAAAATTAACTATTTTACTAAATAATTCTATATTTTTTTACTTACTTTGCTTTATTAACTCTGCAATTCCATTAATCGAACTAATAAGATTAGTAGTATCTAGTGGCATCATAATAATTTTACTATTATTAGCTACACCTATACTATTTAATGCATCAGTATATTTTTGTGCTATAAAATAATTTATAGCTTGTATATTACCAGAAGATATAGCTTCAGAGACAATATGTGTAGCATGAGCTTCAGCTTCAGCTGCTCTTTCTCTAGCTTCAGCTTTTAAGATTTGTGATTGTTTTTCTCCTTCAGCTTTCAAGATTTGTGATTGTTTTTCTCCTTCAGCTTTCAAGATTTGTGATTGTCTTATTCCTTCAGCTTCTAATATTTCAGCTCTTTTAGTACGTTCTGCTTTCATTTGAGCATTCATAGCATTTATCATTTCTACTGGTGGTTTTATATCTCTAATTTCTACTCTTGTAATTTTTACACCCCAATTATTGGTAGCATCATCAATAATTTTTAATAATTGTATGTTTATATTATCTCTTTGTGAAAGCATTTCATCCAATTCCATTGCTCCTAGTACTGTACGTATATTAGTCATAGTTAAGTTTAATATTGCTTGATTTAGATTACTTACTTTATAAGCAGCCTGTTCTGCGTTAATTACTTGAATAAAACATACAGCATCTATTTTTACATTAGCATTATCTTTGGATATTATTTCTTGTGAAGGAATATCTAATACTTGTTCCATCATATTTATTTTATGACCAATTCTGTCTACAAATGGTATTATTAAATTTAATCCTGGTTGTAATGTTTGAATAAATCGACCAAATCTTTCTATTGTCCATTGATAACCTTGAGGAACAATCTTTAAACTATTAATAATTATTAATAATAATATAATACACGCCAAAAATAATATCACTAACATATCCTCTTTTAATAGTATTAATTTATCTATAAATAAATATTACCAAATTTATCATACAATAATTTTATAGATAAGTCAATCCATTCATATATGGTTCTAATATTTTTGGTACCTTAATTTTACCGTTAGACTGTTGATAATTTTCCATAATAGCTACTAATGTTCTACCAATAGCTAAACCAGAACCATTAATAATATGTACTAATTCTAACTTATTATTAATTGAATTTCTATAACGAATTTTCATTCTTCTAGATTGAAAATCACTTGTATTTGAACACGAAGATACTTCCTTATATGTTTTACTAGCCGGTAACCATACTTCTAAATCATAGGTTTTACATGAGGTAAATCCTGTGTCACCTGTACATAATAAAATTTTTCTGTAAGGTAAGTTTAATAATTTTAATATTTTTTCAGCATGACCTGTTAACTCTTCTAAAGCTTGAACAGAATTTTCTGGTTTGACAAATTGTATCATTTCTACTTTATCAAATTGATGCATACGAATTAATCCTTTAGTATCTTGTCCATAAGCACCTGCTTCTGCTCTAAAACAAGGAGTATAAGCAACCATTTTTATTGGTAATTTATCTTCCTCAATAATTTCATTACGCATAATATTTATTAATGGTACCTCAGCTGTTGGTATTAAGGCATAAGATTTATCATTACTAATAGCTTTGTTAGTAAAATGAGTATAAAATAAATCATTATTAAATTTTGGTAATTGGCCAGCACCATATAATGATTCAAAATTTACTAAATACGGCACATAATATTCTACATAATTATGTAATGTTGTATGTATTTCTAACATAAACTGAGATAATATTCTATATAAACGAGCAATATTATTTTTCATTACTACAAATCTAGAACCTGTTATTTTAGCAGCTAATGAGAAATCTAAATCACCAATATTTTTACCTAAATCAACATGATTTTTTAGTAATTTACTATAATTAATTTTATTTCCCCATCTTAATATTTCTTTATTAAATTTTTTATTATTTCCAACGGGAACATCATCATTGGTAATATTAGGTATTAATAATTCATAATTACGAATAGAATTTTTTAATAGATCTAATTCTATTTTAGTATCTTTTAATTTTTTACGAATTTTAATAACTTCTTGACATAAAGAAGTAATATCCTCTCCATTAGATTTCATAACACTAATTTTTCTTGACTTGGAATTTCTTTCTGCTTGTAGTTTTTCTACTTTTAATTGCAAAATTTTCCTATATTTTTCTTGTTTTTTTAATGTTTTAATATCTAATTTAAATTGTCTATAATTTAATTTTTTAGCAGTTAAGTATATTTTTTCTTTTAATAAATTTTTATCTAACATAATTATATTTACTTTTGAATGAACAGATAATATATTTATAAATTAACAGTTTAATTAATATAAATAGTATGATTATATACTAATAATTTATTTTACTAAAATTATTGGATTATAAATAATAATTTATTAAAATTAATATAATAATTTGTTAATTAATTTATATTATCTTAAATAAAAATAAATTTTATTAATTTTAAGATGGAATTAAATTTTATAAAGTAAAAAAATGAATAAAATTGAAATTAATGGTAATATAGTAGCATTAATTACCCCAATGGATAAATCTGGTAAAATAGATAGATATAGCCTAAAAAATTTAATTGATTATCATTGTAATAATAAAACTAATGCGCTATTAATTACTGGTACTACTGGTGAGTTTTTTACTCTTGATCATGAAGAACGTAAACAATTGTTATTGTGGACTTTAAAATTTAATAAAGGTAGATTACCAATCATAATTGGTATTGGATCAAGTTCTACATATAAAGCAATAAAAATTATGAAACATTTTCAATATTATGATATATCGTACTATTTAAGTATTACTCCATATTATATTTGTCCTAATCAACAAGGTATTTATCAACATTTTAAGACTATCTCTGAACATATTAATATACCACAATTAATATATAATAATCCTAAAAGATCTGGTTGTGATATTTTACCAAAAACAACAATTAAATTATCTAAAATAGATAATATTATTGGTATTAAAGAAACTACATATGATATAAATCGGATTAAATTAATTAGAAATATGACGAATAATTTTTCTATATTAAATGGTAATGATGATAATACATTACCATTTATGCTATCTGGTGGTAATGGTGTTATATCAGTATTATCTAATATTGCTACTAACGAAGTTTCTTTATTAATTAAATCGATAATAAATAAAGAATATCAAAAAGCAAGAGCTATTTTTAATAATTTACTACCATTATGTAAAATACTAACATCAATAGCACCTAATCCAGTACCAATAAAGTGGATTTGTAAGAAAACTGGACTAATATCTTCAGATAACACTAGGTTGCCATTAACTAAATTAACAAATAATGAAAAGAATATTTTACGTGACATAGTATTGAAAACTAATTTAGATATATTTAAACAGTAACTAATGAATAAATTAACATAATTTGCGGAGGTTGGATTTGAACCAACGACCTTCGGGTTATGAGCCCGACGAGCTACCTGACTGCTCCACTCCGCGATATGTTATTAAAAATAAAATTTTTATCAGTTAATAAAAATAAACAAAAACCAAATAAATATTAATATTTAATATACAAATGTCAAGTATTATTATTTAATTAAGTTCTTAAAATGTTATTTAGTTGTATTTTTTTTTTAGTTTTATCGTCTACTTTCTTTATTATAATAGCACAATAAACGCTATATTTACCATCTTTTGATGGTAAATTACCGGGTACAACTACAGATTTTGCTGGTATTCTTCCGTAACTAATAGTATTAGTATTCTTATTATATATTTTTGTGCTTCTTCCTATAAATACTCCCATGGAAATTACTGAAGATTCTTCTACTATTACCCCTTCAACAATTTCTGAACGAGCTCCTATAAAACAATTGTCTTCTATAATAGTTGGATTATTATTGATTGGCTCTAATACTCCACCGATACCAACTCCACCTGATATGTGAACATTCTTACCTATTTGTGCACAAGAACCAATTGTTGCCCAAGTATCTATCATAGTTCCTTCATCTATGAAAGCACCTATATTTATATATGATGGCATAATAATTGTATTTTTAGCAATATAAGCACCATATCTAACATTAGCTAAAGGAACTACACGGATATTTAAATTAGAAAATTTGTTAAAATTCCAATTATTAAACTTTAAAGGTATTTTGTCAAAATACTTTAATTTATTTACATTATTTAATTTACTTTTATTAATACGAAAATATAATAATAACGCTTTTTTTATCCAATCAAAAGTAATCCATTTTTTATTATTTAATTTTATGGAAACACGTAATATTCCTAAATCTAGTAATGATACTACCTTTTTTATTAAATTTTGTTCTTTAGTTCTAAAACTAATAAAATTATTATTCTTGTAATTATAAAAAATATTATTAATTTTATTCTCTAAATATTTAAATGTATTATTCATTTATATAATAAATTTATTTTAAATTAATATGGACAATGATTAATAATTTTTGGAATGTTATCATCTGATCTTAATGTAAGTATTTCGCATCCGTTATTAGTAACTAATAATGTATGTTCATATTGAGCAGAAAGACTACTATCTTTAGTTTTAACTGTCCAACCATCATTAGTAACATATACATCGTGCCCACCAATATTTATCATAGGTTCTATTGTAAAAATCATACCTGGTTGTAAGATACAATTATAATCACTATTTTCATAATGTAAAACTTGTGGCGGTTCATGAAAATTTTTTCCTATACCGTGACCACAATAATCTCTAACAACAGAAAAATTATTAGATTCAACAAATTTTTGTATTACTTTACCAAGTTTATTTAGATTTATACCTGGTTTTACCATTTTTATAGCTAAATATAAACTTTGTTTAGCAACATTACATAATTTTTTCGATATATTACTAGCTTTACCTACAATAAACATTTTTGAAGTATCACTATAAAAACCATCTTTAATAATAGCTACATCTATATTTAAAATATCACCATTTTTTAGTTTTTCTCTGTCATTAGGAATTCCATGACACACAACTTCATTAATAGAAACACAAATAGATTTTGGAAACCCATAATAATTTAATGTAGCACAAGTTGCTTTATGTTTATTTACTATATAATCATGACACAAATTATTTAATTGATTTGTACTTATTCCTGGGCGAATATAATATTTAATCATTTCTAGTACTTGTGCTGCTATTTTACCAGCTATACGCATTTTATTAATTTCATATTTATTTTTAATATATTTAAAATTACTCATATTAATTTTTAATAAGATTATTGAATATAATTAACATTAATTGATATTGTATATGAATTTAACTTAAAGTAAAATACTTATAGTACTATTCTATAATATAGCTAGATATTATGTTTGTTTTAATATTAAAATTGAAGAGAATAACGATGATAAATATTTCTTTAAGTGATTTAATGAAAGCTAATGTTCACTTTGGTCATAAGACCAAATTTTGGAATCCAAAAATGAAACCATTTATATTTACTGCATATAGTGGTATTCACATTATTAATTTAGAAAAAACTTTAATATTATTTAAAATAGCTTTACTTAAGTTAAGTGATATTCACAAAAATAAAGGAAAAATATTATTTGTTGGTACTAAAAAATCAGCTAGTTCTTTAATTAAAGAAACCGCTATTAATTGTAAACAATTTTTTATACATAAAAGATGGTTAGGTGGTATGTTAACTAATTGGAAAACTGTAAGACAATCTATTAAATCATTAAAAGACTTAGAAACACAATTTAATGATGGGACTATTAATAAACTTACTAAAAAAGAAGTTTTATTTAAATCAAAAAAATTGAATAAATTAGAATATAGTTTAGGTGGAATTAAAAATATGGGTGGTCTACCAGATGCTTTATTTGTTATAGATGTTGAACATGAACGTACAGCTGTTAAAGAAGCTAATAATATTGGTATTCCAGTATTTGGCATTGTAGATACAAATGCTAATCCAGATGGTATTAATTTTGTTATTCCAGGAAATGATGATGCTATAAAATCTATTAAATTATACTTAAAATTAGTATCAGATACTTTAAATAAAGTTAAGTAAATAGTTTGAATTAAGTTAAAATTTTTATTTTGAGGTATATATGGTATTCTTAAATATTAATCTAATCAAAAAGTTACGTACTCTTACTGGTGCTGGTATTTTAGTATGTAAAAAAGCCTTAATTAAAGCAAATGGTGATATAGAACAAGCTATAAATATAATTAGAATGTTAGGAAAATCAATATTAGAAAAAAGATCAATAAATAATACTAGTTTTGGTGTAATTTTTACTAAAATTAACAAAACTAAAAAAGTTGGTGTAATGTTAGAATTGTGTAGTGAAACTGATTTTGTTAGTAATAATATTAATTTTATAGAATTAGGTGATAGAATTGTTAATATAATGTTGGATTATAATACTGATAATATAAATTTTATTAATGAGAAATCAAAAAATTATATTAATTCGTTAGTAGTACAAGTTAATGAAAAAATTTATATTAAAAAAACTAGTATTGTTTATGGAGATATTGTCTCTTATTACTTACATAATAATAAAAAAATTGGGGTTTTATTATCAATAAAAACTAATAATTTTGATAATGATAAATTACCAAAATTACTAGCTATGCATATAGCAGCTTATAATCCTAAATATGTTAATGATGAAAATATTCCAAATAATATATTGGATAAAGAATATAAAATTCAATACAATATTGCTAAACAGTATAATAAGCCCATCGATATAATAAAAAAAATAGTAGATAGTAGGATGTTACAATTTAAAAAGGATATATCTTTATTAAATCAAATATTAATAAATAGTAATGATAAAATTATAAAAGATTTAGTGAATGAAAATAACTATATAATTAATAAATTTATTAGATTTGAAATTGGTAATGATTAGTTATTTATATTTCATGCTAAATATAACTTATGTTTACTAAAAAATCATTAATATATGATAAAATAATAATAAAAATTAGTGGTGAGGTATTAAGAAGTAATTCTAATACTAATATAGATATCGTTTTAATAAAAAATATAGCTCAAGAAATAAAAGAATTAGTTAATATGGGAGTAAAAATTGGTTTAGTTATTGGTGGGGGAAATTTTTATAGAGGCTTAAGTTTAAGTAAAATAGGTATTAATATAGTTAGTAGTCATTATATTGGAATGTTATCTACTATTATGAATGGGTTAATATTTTATGATACCTTAGAAAATATGAATATAAATACAAAATTAATATCGAATATTCCCATTAAAAATATATGTAATTCATATAATTATAAAGATATAATGGAGTTTTTAGAAAAAAAATATGTTTTAATTTTTGTTGCTGGAACAGGTAATCCATTTTTTACTACAGATTCTGCTGCTTGCCTTAGAGGATTAGAAATAAATGCTAATATTATATTAAAAGCTACTAAAGTAGATGGTATCTTTTCTAAAGATCCAATAAAATATTCTGACGCTATCATGTATCGTCATATTACTTATAAAGATATATTAAAAAATAAATTAAGAGTTATGGATTTAACTGCTTTTACTTTAGCTCAAGAACATAATATGATACTTCGTATATTTAATATTAGAAAAAATGGTATATTAAAAAAAATTATTACTGGTTCTCAAGAAGGCACTTTAGTTACAGAATGATTAATAATATAAATATGAATAAAGAAATTTTATTGAAAACAGAAAAATTAATGAGTGATAGTGTAAAGTTATTTGTTAATAAAATTAACAGAATTAATATTTATTATATTTCACCAGATTTAATAAAATCCTTAAAAATTAAATATTGTAATAAAGTAGTGTTATTACATACTATATCTAGTATAATTATTGA
Source organism: Candidatus Lightella neohaematopini (assembly GCA_025728475.1). Taxonomy (GTDB): domain Bacteria; phylum Pseudomonadota; class Gammaproteobacteria; order Enterobacterales; family Enterobacteriaceae; genus Lightella; species Lightella neohaematopini_G. The sequence continues at coordinate 62,582 of JAOBJN010000002.1, read as the reverse complement.
AAATAATAACACTATAACTATTGATATTTTTAATAAAAAATTATTACCATTAGTAAAAAAAGCAATTAAGGATTCTAAGTTAGAATTAAATCAATCTTATATTGATAATAAAATTCGTATTTCTAATCCTATTTTAACTAATGAAAGAAGAAATAATATATTAAAATTAGTTAGTAGTGAATCAGAAATTGCTCGTATTTCTATAAGAAATATAAGGCATAATTCTTTAAATAAAATTAAATCTTTATATAAAAAAAATAAATCCTTTAATAAGGATGAATTTAAACTAATAAATATTAAAATCCAAGAAATTACTAATTTTTGGATTAACAAAATAAATAATCAATATTCGATAAAAGAAAAAGAAATTTTAACTAACGGTTAATTAAATTATTATTTAGTTATATTAATGAAATATATTACTTTACTAGGTAGCACTGGATCAATTGGTTGTAATGTTTTAAGTATAATAAAGAATGATTTAAATTTTTTTAAAATTATAGCATTAGTAGCTAGAAAAAATATTTCTTTAATAATTAAACAATGTTTATTTTTCAAACCAAAATACGTTTGTATGATTAATAAAAAATCAGCAAAAGTACTAAAAGATTATCTAAGTTCAATTAATAGTAAAATAATAGTGTTATCTGGAATAGAAAATGCTTGTAATGTTAGTATATTAAGTAATATTAATATGGTTATATCAGCAATGTCTGGTACTGCTGGATTATTACCTACTTTTAGTGCTTTAAAAGCAGGAAAACGTATATTATTAGCTAGTAAAGAAATATTAGTTATATGTGGTAAAATTTTTATGCAGGAATTAAGGAATAATAAAACACAATTATTACCTTTAGATAGTGAACATAGTTCTATTTTTCAAAGTTTACCAATAAAATTTCAAAAAAATTTGGGTAAGAAAAATTTAAAAGATTTTAATATATCAAAGATTATTATTACTGGTTCTGGTGGACCATTTAGAAAAATTAAAGATAGTAATTTAAACTACATTACTCCAGAACAAGCATATAATCATCCTAATTGGAAAATGGGAAAAAAAATTTCTGTAGATTCAGCTACTATGATAAATAAAGGATTTGAATATATTGAAGCTCGTTATTTATTTAATGCAAATGAAAAACAAATACAATTATTAATTCATCCTCAATCTATTGTTCATTCTATAATATATTATAATAATGGTCATATATCTGCACAACTTAGTTACCCTGATATGAAAATATATATTTGCTATGCTATGTATTATCCTAATTTTAGCAATTCACAAATAGAATTATTAGATTTATATAGTTTAAATAAATTAAGTTTTGAAGATATTAATTTTAATAAATACCCTTGTCTAAGGTTAGCTATTGAAGCTATTAATACAAGTCAATCATCTGTAATTATACTAAATGCAGCTAATGAAGTAGCAGTATATGCTTTTATCAATAGATTAATAAAATTTACTGACATAACAACTATTAATGACTTAGTATTAGATAAGTTACATTTTTTAGAACCTAAAGATATACAAGAAGTGATATATATACATAAAACAACAAAAAGATTTACTAAAAAAATAATATTAACTAAATTTAATAAATAATAAATATAAATAATATTTGACTAATATTAATGAGAAAATAATTTGTTATTATCTAATATAAATATACCAAAACATATTGCTATTATTATGGATGGTAATAGGCGTTGGGCAAAAATTAGAGGTAAATTAAGTATTTTTGGACATAAAAAAGGAATGCAATCAGCTAAACGTGCTATAGAATTTGCGATAACAAATAATTTTAATACATTAACATTATATGCCTTTAGTAGTGAAAATTGGAATAGACCAATATCGGAAGTAAAATCATTAATGGATCTATTTAAATATTCTTTAAAAAATGGAATATATAATTTACATAACAAGAAAGTTAAATTAAAAATTATTGGTGACACATCTAAATTCGAAAAAACACTGAAGAAACTTATTTACAATTCAGAAAAATTAACTAAAAATAATAACGGATTAAATTTAAATATTGCTATAAATTACGGTGGTAGATGGGATATAATTCAAGGTATAAAAAAAATTATTAATAGAGTTCAAAAAGGATTAATTCACCCAAATCAAATAAATGAACAAACTTTATGCCAAGTAATATCTATGAATGATTTAGATCCTGTCGATTTAGTGATACGTACAGGAGGAGAATATAGAATTAGTAATTTTTTATTATGGCAAATAGCATACTCAGAATTATTTTTTACTGATGTACTATGGCCAGATTTTGATGAAAATGTATTCTTTAATGCTATAAAATTTTTTTCCCAAAGAAATAGAAGATTTGGTACTACTAAATAATTAGTATAATAAAAATTAATAATGGATTAATTAATTGTTAATAAAAAGAATATTTACTGCTATAATAATTATTTTTGTAATAAATTTATTACTTTTTAAATCTTCTAAATGTACTTTTATTCTATCATTATTTGTTATTTGCACTATAAGTTCGTGGGAATGGAGTAAAATATCAAATTTAAATAGTGTTTTTTATAAGATATCATTATTAGTTATTAATAATGTTATTTTAAGTATATTAATATTTTTAATTATTAACACAAAAATATTATATAGAAAAATTTTACTATTATTTTTAACATTTATACCAATAATCTGGTGGTTAATAGCTATTTATTTACTTATAATTTATAATAAATTAATAAAAATATGGTGTCATTTAAAAATAATAAAATTATTATTTGGTATATTAATCATCATACCATTACTATATAGTATTATAATTATATATTTATATTATTATAATACTGGGTTATTTCAAAATGCATTATTATTATATTTAGTAATAATAATATCTTGTATTGATTCAGTATCATTTATATATGGTAGTTATTTGGGTTACAAAAAAATAATGCCTACTATTTCTCCTAATAAAACTTGGGAAGGTTTTATTGTTGGATTATTATCATCAATAATATTATCATTTATATTAATAAATATAATGTTTAATCATAATAAATTGCTATTAGCAATAAGTTCAATTATATCTTTGTCATTATCTATAATAGGTGATTTAATTGAAAGTATGTTTAAAAGATTAGCTAATTTAAAAGATAGTAGTAATATTTTACCTGGTCATGGAGGAATTTTAGATAGAATAGATAGTTTTTCTATATCTATACCTATATTTACATTTTTATTGATATTATTTAGTTAAAATTTATAGTTTAATTTTGGTTTATAGATAATTTTTAATAAATTATATTTAGTATTTTTATTAAAAATGTAATTGTTCATTAATTTAATTATTTTAATAAAAAATATAAAACTTATTTAAAATAAATTATTCATAAATGTGTTAACTATTTAAAAATTTTAGTATTAAAACTAATTTTAATAAATTAATAAAATTAATTATGTCCACTAAAATATTAAATAATTTAATAATAAAAATATTCTTATTATTTTCAGTACTTATTGTTCAACCTGTTAATGGTACAGAAAAATTTAATATACAACGTATTTTAGTAAAAGGATTAAAACACGTAGATATTAATTTCATAATTAAAGATATACCAATACATAATAATTTAATATCTTGCATAGATATTAATAAAACTATTAAATCATTATTTAATCTTGGTTATTTTAATAATATACAAATCTTTTTAGATAAAAAGACATTAATTATACAAGTTACAGAAAGACCAATAATATCTTATATAAGATTTTATGGTAATAATTATATAAATAAATTACTAATATTAGATTTACTAAAAATTAATAATATTAAAGTCGGTGAATTTTATAATGATTTTAATACCAAAAAATTTATATATATGATGAAAAAATTATACGTTAGTATTGGTAAATACAATAACAAAATTAATATTATAAAAAAAATAACGTATAATAACCAAATTAAAATTATTATTAATATCTATGAGGGCGTAACAGCAAAAATTAAGCAAATTAATATTATAGGTAATTATAATTTTAATTATAATACTCTAGTTTATCTATTTAAATATATAAATGAATTAAAATCAAAAAATAACATTGATAATACTGAATTTGTAAAAAAAACATTACAACGATATATACAAGCACTGACTATATTTTATTTTAGTAATGGTTATATAAAATTTTATATAGAACATATTTATACTACTATATCTAAAGAAAAAAAAGATATTTTTATTACTATAAAAATACATGAAGGACAGCAATATAAAATAACTAATTTGATTATAAACTGTAATATACCTTATGTATCTAATAATGTAAATTATATTAAGTTAAATACAGTATATAATATTTATAGTTTAAAAAGATTAAAAAATAATATTAATAATTTATTTAATCAATATGGTTTTATTAAAGTTAAAATTAAATATAAAATTAATATCAATAGTTTAAATAAATCAATTATAGTATATGTTAATATTAATAGTGGTACACGTTATTATGTAAGGTACATACATTTTTATGGTAATAATTATACTAAAGATTATGTGTTAAGACGTGAAATATTACAAACAGAAAGTTCATTTTTTAATAAAAATTTAATTAAGAGTGATATTTTAAAAATAAAAAATTTAGGATTTTTTGAGAAAATAAAAGTAAAAATAATTTATATTAACAAAAATAGTAATATTGTTGATATAATATATAAATTAAAAGAATATAATTTTAATAAAATTAAAACTAATATTAATTTTAATATTAGTAATGATGTTAATCTAAGACTAGATTTAATGCAAAGTAATTTATTAGGATACGGTAATAAATTAGATATTATAGAATCAAAAAATAAATATCATAATTATTTTGAAATATTTACTATGAATCCATTTTTAACTTTAAATAAAGTTAATATAAAAGGAAAATTATTCTTTGATCTATCTAATAAAAGAAAATGTATTCAAAATGTTAATTGGGATAAATATGGTATAAGTATAAACTTTAATATACCAATTAATTATAATAGTAACTTAAGTGTTGGTTTAGAAAGTATACATAATACTTTATGTAATATAAAATCTCAATTATCAACAATTTTTTATTTAAATAGTATTAATATTTATCCAAATATTACTAAGTATATAAGCGATAATCTTAAAATTAATGATATATTATTATTAACTAATTGGTTTTATGACACTATTGATAAGAATAATTATTTTCCTAGTAATGGTATATTAATTAATATGATAAATAAATTTACTATTCTAAATTCTAAAAATAATTTTTATAATATTACATTAAATATTAATAAATTCACATCTTTTTATAAAAAGAAAAAATTTATTTTAACCTCACACATGCATATTGGTTACTTAGGTAGTTTCAATAATAAATTAATACCATTTTATAATAATTTTTATATGAATAATAATAATTCTATTAGAGGATTTAAATATAATAGTTTAGGTAAGAAAAATATATATTATAATTGTTATCGTACTAGTACTTATAATAAGTGTATATTAGAATCATCTAATGATAATGGTGGAGGAGATGTTATTGCATTAATAAATACTGAACTAATACTACCAATAATTAAAAAATATATAAAAGTAGCACGTATATCATTATTTATTGATATAGGTAATATTTGGAACAAAAGTAATTTATTAAATTTTATAGATAAAAATTTTAGATTATCTAATGGTATATCTGTAAAAATTATTTCTCCATTTGGTCCAATATCACTTTCTTATGCTTATCCTATTAAAAAATATAATGATGATAAAATAGAAAGACTACAGTTTAATTTTAATAAATTTTATTAAATAATTATTAGTTCTTTAACTATTTATAAATTTAGGTATATGTCAATGTTTAACAAATTATTTATTATTAGTATAATATTACTAACTACTATAGTACCATTTAAGGTATTAGCTTGTAATAAAATTGCAATAGTTAATATTAATAATATTTTTCAACAATATCCAAAAAGAATAGAGATTGCAAAAAAACTTGAAAACGAATTTGAACATGAAGCAAATGAATTACAATTAATGGAGCATGAAATACAAAATAAAATACAATATTTGCAACATTATGGATCAAACATGAAAATTAATGAACGTAATGAATTAGAAAATTCATTAATTAAACAACGTGAAAATTTTTCTAATAAAGCACAAGAATTTGAACAAAATAATCGTCGTAGACAAGCAGAAGAACGAGATAAAATTCTAGTAATAATTCAAAATACGGTAAAAAATATTGCTGTAAAATACAAGTATGATATAGTATTTGATGCTAGTACCATAGTTTATTCTGATAAAGTTACAGATATTACTAATGAAGTATTACAATTAATTAGGTAATATAATTATGTTTACTATTAAAATAACTGATTTAGCAAAACAATTAAATGCTGAATTAATTGGTAATAATAATATAATAATTCACGGTATTACTTCTATTTATAATACAAAAAAGAATTATATTACCTTTCTTGCTAATAATAAATTACGTTTTTTATTATCTAATTGTAAAGCATCAGCAATTATTATTGATAAAAATAATATACCATTTTGCAAAATTACCTCATTAGTAGTAGCTAATCCTTATTTTGCTTATGTTTCATTTGCAATGATGATATACAATGCATTATATAATAATATTAAAACAAGTACGAAGAAAAAAAATATTTTATTAGGGGAAAATATTAATATTGGTGATAATGTAGTAATAGAAGATAATGTTAAATTAGGAAATAATGTTATTATCGGATCAAATTGTTTTATTGGTAAAAATGTAATTATTAAAGACAATACTAAATTATTTAATAATGTTACTATTCATTGTGATACTATAATTGGTAGTAATTGTATTATCCAATCCAGTACTGTAATTGGATCAGACGGATTTGGTTATATTAAAGATAAGAAAAAATGGTTAAAAATACCTCATTTAGGTCGGGTAGTTATACATGATTATGTAGAAATTGGATCATGTACTACTGTGGATCGAGGTACATTAGATGATACTATTATTAGTAATGGGGTTATTATAGATAATTTATGTCAAATAGCACATAATGTTACAATAGGTAAATATACGGCTATTGCTGGAGGAGTGGTAATTGCTGGTAGTTCACATATAGGAAATAATTGTTTGGTAGGTGGCGCAACTGTTATTAATGGTCATATTAGTATTTGTGACAATGTTACTATTACTGGTATGAGTATGGTAATACGTTCAATTAAAAAATCTGGCACATACTCTTCTGGAATTCCAATACAACAAAATAATAAGTGGCGTAAAACAGCAGTATTAACTATGAATATTAGTAAAATTAACAAACGCATAAAAGTTATTGAGCAAAATATTAATAAATAGATATTTTATAATTTTAAATTATTTAAATTTAATTAATTGGTAGTTTATTATTTGTTATAAATAATATTTTTAATAGGAATTGTTTTTTTGGATATTAACAATTATTCTTTAAATATTAAAGAAATATTAGAGTTATTACCACATAGATTTCCATTTCTACTAATAGATCATGTGTTGTATTTTGAACGTGGTAAATTTTTACGTGCAATAAAAAATGTTTCTTTTAATGAACCATTTTTTCAAGGACATTTTCCCAGAAAACCAATATTTCCTGGAGTATTAATTTTAGAAGCTATAGCTCAAGCAACTGGTATTTTAGCTTTTAAGAGTGTAAGTAAATTGGCGCCAGGAGAGTTGTACTATTTTGCTGCTGTTAATTCTGCTAGATTTAAAAAACCAGTACAACCTGGTGATCAAATGATTATTGAGGTAACTTTTGTTAAAGAACGTAATGGAATGGCTAAATTTAATGGTATTGTTACAGTAGATAATGTATTAGTTTGTAAAGCATCTATGATGTGTGCTCGTAGGAAGGATATTTAAAAATAAAATGATTGATCAGTCTTCTTTTATACATCCTAGTTCTATTGTTGAAAAAGGAGCTGTTATCCATGCTGATGTATATATTGGTCCATTTTGTTTTATAGGATCACAAGTATGTATAGGAGCAAGAACTAAATTAAAGTCGCATGTTGTAGTAAATGGTATAACAAGTATTGGTGAAGACAATAAAATTTATGCTTTTGCTATTTTGGGAGAAGTAAATCAAGATTTAAAGTATAATAGTGAACCTACTAGAGTGGAAATTGGTGATCGTAATATGATTAGAGAAAATGTTACTATTCATAGAGGTACTAGGCAGGGTAGGAAAGTAACTAAAATTGGTAATGATAATTTATTAATGGGTAATACTCATATTGCTCATGATTGTATTATTGGTAATCACTGTATTATGGCTAATAATGCTACTTTAGGTGGACATGTATCAATTGATGATTATGCTGTTATTGGTGGAATGACAGCAATACATCAATTTTGTATTATTGGAGCTTATGTTATGATTGGTGGTTGTTCTGGAGTGGCACAAGATGTACCACCTTGTATTATAGCTCATGGTAATCATGCTATTCCTTTTGGTTTAAATACAAAAGGTTTAAAAAAATATGGTTTTGCTAATTATGAGTTACACGCTATTAACACAGCATATAAAATTATATATAGAAATGGCAATACCATAAAAAAAGCTAAATTAGAATTAACTAAATTAGCAAAACATAATCCAATAATAACTATTTTTTTAGATTTTTTATCTCGTTCAAAAAGGGGTATTATTCGTTAGTATTATATTATGACTAAATTAGTTAATATTGGTTTAGTAGTTGGTGAATTTTCTGGTGATTTAATAGGTGCTAAATTAATAAAAAATATAAAAAAATATTTGTGGAATGTTAATTTCGTTGGTGTTGCTGGACCATTAATGCAATTGGAAGGAATGAGAACTTGGTTTGATATCAATGAATTTATGTTATTTGGTATTACCAATGTAATACCCCATTTATCAAAAATTAGATTTATTAAATATAATATTTTAAACAAATTAATAAATGCTAACATTAGTGTTTTTATTGGTATAGATAGTCCAGAAATTAATATTTTCTTGGAAACTAAGTTAAAAAAATGTGGTATTTATACTATTCATTATGTTAGCCCATCAATTTGGGCTTGGCGTAAAAAAAGAATCAAAAAGTTAAAATACGCTACTAATAATGTGTTTATTACATTTCCATTTGAAAAAAAATTTTATAAATACTATAATGTTAGTTATAAATTTGTTGGTCATCCTATAGCAGAAAATTTGCCACTTTATCCAAATAAAATTTTAATGAGAAAAAAATTAAATATAGATAATAATAGTTTATGTTTAGTAATGTTACCAGGTAGTCGTAAAATAGAAATAGATATGATTAGTGTTAGTTTTCTTAAATGTATATTAATTTTAAAAAATATTTTCCCTAATTTAATTATTATTGTACCATTAAATAATCAAGATCGTATTAATCAATTTACTAGAATTAAAAATAGTATTATTCCTAATATTAATATAAAGATAGTAAATTATCCAGCATACCAAATTATGGTAGCTTCTGACGTAGCTTTATTAGCTTCAGGTACAGCAACATTAGAATGTATGATAGCTAAATGTCCAATGGTAGTTGGTTATCGTATCCCATTATTAGATTTTATTATTGCAAAAATATTAATTCGTATTAAATGGATATCATTACCTAATTTACTAGCTAATAAATACATAGTTAATGAGTATATACAAGATAATCTTAAACCAGAATTATTAGCATCTACAATAATTAAAATTATTTTAGATAAATGTTATCAACGTAAAATTAAGAATATTTTTGTTGACCTACATAAAAAAATAAATTTTAATGCTAGTGAGCAAGTAACAAAAATAGTATTACAAGCTATTAATAATAATTCATGTTAAATTGATATAGTTTATAATTGTTATGTTACCTAAATTTATACATTTACATGTAAGAAGTGAGTATTCTATAATAGATGGTTTATCCAATATCAATCAATTAGTAAATCAAGCAGTAAAATTTAATATGCCTGCATTAGCGATTACCGATTTTACCAATTTATATGGTGTAATTAAATTTTATAGTACTGCTTATAATTTAGGTATAAAACCAATTATTGGTGCTGATTTTATTATTAAAGATTGTGCTAATAGTTATCAGTCATATGCAATTACAATATTAGTAATGAATAATATTGGTTATAGTAATTTAATTTATTTAATATCTAAAGCACATAAATATAAAATAAATACATCTAGTGTTTTCATTTATCGTGATTGGTTAAAATATCATAATTCTGGGTTAATTATTTTATCTGGAGCACAATTTGGTGATATAGGACAATGTTTATTATATAATCAAAACAATAAACTAAATTATTATATCTCATTTTATAAAACTTATTTTCAAAATAGTTTCTATTTAGAAATTACACGTAATGGTTTTGAACTAGAAAATGAGTATTTAAATAAAGTTATTAATTTATCTATAGTCCAAGACTTACCATTATTAGCAACTAATAATGTTAGATTTTTAAAAAAAGATGATTTTGAAACACATACAGTTAGAGTTGCTATTAGCAATGGTAGTTATGTAAACAGTAATAAAAATTTATCTACTTCTTATAGCAAAGAACAGTATATGAAAAATGAAGAAGAAATGTGTTTATTATTTAATGATATACCAGAATCACTAATTAATAGTGTTGAGTTAGCTAAAAGATGTAATGTAACCATTACATTAGGAAAATATTTATTACCCAAGTTTAATGTACCAAAAAAATACACTGCTGAAAAATATTTAATAAAAATTTCTAAACAGGGATTAATAAACAGATTAAAAAACAACTTTACTAATAAAACTATAAGAAATAAAAAGTGGATTACTTATTATCAAAGATTAAATTTAGAATTAAATACTATTATTAAGACTGGTTTTACCAATTATTTTTTAATAGTATCAGAATTTATTAATTGGGCAAAAAGTAACAACATACCTGTTGGTCCTGGACGAGGATCTGGAGCTGGATCATTAGTAGCTTATACACTAAATATTACTGAATTAGATCCATTATTATTTGGTTTAATCTTTGAAAGATTTTTAAATATAGAGAGATTATCTATGCCCGATTTAGATATTGATTTTTGTATGGAAAAGCGAGATTTAGTAATTAATTATGTTGTTAATAAATATGGTGTAGATAATGTAGCACAAATTATTACCTTTGGTACTTTAACTGCTAAAGCAGTTATTCGAGATGTTGGTCGTGTTCTTGGATATCATTATAATTTTGTAGATAAAATTGCTAGACTAATTCCTGTAGATTTTGGTATAACTTTAAAAAAAGCAATTTCAATTGAACCTAAATTGGCAAAATTATTTAGTAGTAATGAAGATGTAAAAATTATATTAAATATGGCTTTTAAATTAGAAGGAGTAATCCGTAATGTTAGTAGGCATGCCGGAGGAATTGTTATTACACCAAGCAAAATCATTAATTTTGCTCCATTGTATTTTGATGATAAAAGTAATTATGCAGCAATACAACTAGATAAAACTGATATAGTGAAAATTGGTTTAGTTAAATTTGACTTTTTGGGCTTAAGAACTTTAACGATCATTAATCATACCATTAGTATGATTAACAAAAAAAATACAAAATTGGGATTAAGTAATATTAATTTATCTAATATTAAGTTAAATGATAAAAATAGTTTTGTTTTATTAAATAAAATAAATACTAATGCAGTTTTTCAGTTAGAATCAAAAGGTATGCAAGATTTAATAAAAAGATTAAAACCAGACTCTTTTGAAGATATTATTGCATTAATAGCTTTATTTCGTCCTGGACCATTACAATCTGGTATGGTAGATAATTTTATTAATCGTAAACATGGTATAGAAAAAATTTATTATCCTGATATTAATTGGCAACATGATTCATTAAAACCAATTTTAAAATCTACTTATGGTATTGTTTTATATCAAGAGCAAGTTATACAAATAGCACAAGTATTAGCTGGTTATAGCTTTATTGATGCTGATATATTACGTCAAGTAATTAGTAAAAAAAATTTTACAGAAATGGATAAACAAAAGTTACTATTTATTAATAATGCTAAAAAAAATAATATTAATGAGCAATTAGCTACTAAAATATTTTATTTTTTAGAAAAATTTGTTCACTATGGATTTAATAAATCTCATTCTACTGCATATGCATTATTATCTTATTATACATTATGGTTAAAAGCTAATTATCCAGCAGAATTTTTATCATCTGTAATGACAACTAATATAAATAATCAAAAAAAAATATCTATTTTAATTCAAGAATGTGCTCTTATGAATATAAAAGTTATGTTACCAGAAATTAACTATAGTCAATATCATTGTTACGTTTATAACAATGTTATTATATGTGGTTTAGGCATGATTAATGGTTTAGGATTTAATATAGCTAAAGAAATTGTTAAAAAACGCAGTCAAAGAAAATTTAAAAATTTGTTAGATTTTTGTATCCGTGTTGATACTAGAATAGTTAATAGATCTATAATTAAACAATTAATAAAATTTAATGTGTTTCGCTTACTGAAAATAACTAATAAATCTAGTGAAGATTATATTAATAATATTATAAATAAATCTAAACAATATGGTGATTATTCGAAATATCAAACTGATATGTTTATGCATGTAATTGATGAATGATAACATTAATAATTTTAAGTATAAAATATTATGGATCTAGAATATCTTGATTTTGAACAACCAATTATAGAATTAGAAAAAAAGATTAATTTATTAAGTACTAATAATAGTAAGATAAAAATAAATGATGTTAATTTATCTAATAAAATTAATAAATTAAAAAAAAGAAGTATTGAATTAACTAATAAAATATTTTCTAATTTAAATAAATGGCAAATAATACAATTAGCAAGACATCCATTAAGACCTCATACTATAGACTATATTAATACTATCTTTACTGATTTTGATGAATTATCTGGTGATCGCATGTTTTCTGATGATAAAGCTATTGTAGGAGGTATTGCACGTTTAGAATCATATTCAGTAATGATAATAGGTCATGAAAAAGGTCGTAGCATCAAAGATAAAATTAAACGTAATTTTGGTATGCCATCACCAGAAGGTTACCGAAAAGCTCTTAGACTGATGCATATGGCTAACAATTTTGATATTCCAATAATTACTTTTATTGATACTCCAGGAGCTTATCCTGGTATAGAAGCTGAAGAACGAGGACAAGCAGAAGCAATAGCAAGAAATTTATTAGAAATGTCTCATTTAAGTGTACCAATAATATGTATAATAATAGGTGAGGGTGGATCTGGAGGTGCTTTAGCTATTGGAGTAGGTGATAAAATTAATATGTTACAATATAGTATCTATTCAGTTATATCTCCAGAAGGATGCGCTGCATTATTATGGAAAGATAGTAGCAAAATATTATCGTCTATTAAATCAATGAATATAACTGCAATAAATTTGAAAAAATTAAAATTAATTGATAATATTATTAGTGAACCTTTAGGTGGAGCTCATAAGAATTTGCATTTAGCTGCAATGAGCATAAAAAAACAATTATTAGTAGATTTAAACAAACTAAAATTTTTAAGTAAAAAACAGTTATTAAAAAATCGTTATAATAAATTAATTAATTATAATTATGAATTAAGCATGTAAATAAAGTGGTTAATAAAGACTACACAAAATACTTACAACAACAAGTAATGAAATTTATTCATCCATATAGTCATTTATTATTAGCTTTTAGTGGTGGTTTAGACTCTATGGTTTTGTTAGATATAATTACAATATTGCGTAATAAATATAATAATATATTCTTAAGAGCGTGTTATATTGATCATCAACAAAATAACCTGTCTTCTAATCAATGGTTGCATCATTGTATTTACGAATGTAAACAACGTGATGTATCATTTATGTATGATGTTATTAAAATTAATAAAGGTAACTTTGAACAAAACGCACGTAATCAAAGGTATAAAAAATTATTAAAAATTATAAGATATAATGAAGTGTTAGTTACTGCACATCATCAAAATGATCAAGTAGAAACATTTTTTTTGGCATTAAAAAGAGGTAGCGGTCCTAGAGGTCTATCAGCAATGCCAATAGATCAACCATTTTATCACAGTAGATTATTAAGACCTTTATTGAATTGTTCAAAAACAATGTTGTTATCTTATGCTAACAAAAATAAATTAAATTGGGTAAATGATGATAGTAATTATGATAATTCATTGGATCGTAATTTTTTAAGAAGTAGCATTATACCTTTATTACAAAAAAGATGGAATAATTTTTGTCAAAATGTTAGTTTAAGTACTTATTTATGTGCTAATCAAGAACAATTAATTAACATGTTATTAAATAAAATAGTTTGTACTATGATGTTTCATGATAAATCATTAATAGTAGACAATATGATTGGGATGAATATAGTTTATTGTTTAGCTATTTTACGTTTTTGGTTAATAAAAAAAATTTTTATATCATGTTCTTATAAAAAATTAAATATAATATGGAATGAAGTAGTTTTAAGTAGAAATGACTCGTTAGCTAGATTTTATATAAGTGGTTTTATAATACAAAAGTTTAAAAATCGTTTATATGTACATAAATTTAATAATCGATATAAAGATTTTTGTAGTAAAACTATTATATTTACGTCAACTAACAATTATAAAAGAATTTTATTACCTCTAAATTTAGGAGAAATTTTATTATTAACAATAAATAATATAAACAATAAAAAACTAATATCTGTTATAAAAGCACCAAATATAACGGATATTGTATCAATACGTTTTAATATAAAAAGTAAAACATTAGTAAAGTTAGTACATGCTAAACATCATATTACTTTAAAAAAAATTTGGAAAATATTATCAGTACCTCCATGGCAAAGAAAAGTTATACCCATACTATTCTATAATAACAAATTAATTACAGCTATAGGATATTTTGTTACTATACATGGCACACCAATTAATAGTAATCATTGGTATTTATATTGGTTTAACAAAAATAAATATCTTTGTTAAATTAAATCATTTATTTTTTTTAATAAAAATTGTATTATATTATTACTATTAACTAAAGTAACAGTATTATTAATACGGTCTTTATACTCTATTATTCCTTTATTTAAATTACTTTCGCTAATAATTAGTATATTAGGTATACCAATTAATTCTATATTATGTAACATAACACCAAAATATTCTTTAC
Source organism: Candidatus Lightella neohaematopini (assembly GCA_025728475.1). Lineage (GTDB taxonomy): Bacteria > Pseudomonadota > Gammaproteobacteria > Enterobacterales > Enterobacteriaceae > Lightella > Lightella neohaematopini_G. The sequence continues at coordinate 47,312 of JAOBJN010000002.1, read as the reverse complement.
GATCATAAAGAAGAGTATCTATATTATAATACAGTAATTTTTTATAAATATATTCCGTTTTATTTTTTACCTCTATTGAGGAACAGAAATTAATTGGTAATAAAGCTACGTTAAATGGAGCAATAATAGGTGGCCATTTTATACCATATTGATCATTGTTTTGTTCAATAATAGCTGCAATTAATCTTGTTACTCCTATACCATAACATCCCATAATTAATTCTGTTTTATTATCAACTTTTTTTACATAAGCTTTCATAGGGTGAGAATATTTTGTTCCTAGTTGAAAAATATGTGCAATTTCTATTGCATTATTTTTAGTTTTGCTAGTAAAACTAATACTTTTATCATCATATAAATTTTTTATCTCAGGTAAAGGTAAATCTTTACCCCAATTAACATTTATTAAATATTCTTCAAATATATTATTACTAGTAACAAAATTTTTCATATTAGCAACATCATAATCAATAATTATTGGTACTGATAAATTTAATACTCCAATAATACTATTATTAATTTTTAATATATTTTTAATATCGTTTTCAGTAGCTAATTCAATTGGTAATTTTAAGTTTAATATTTTGCTAACATAAAAAAAATTTAATTCTTTATCTGCTCTAATAACTAAAGCTAATAGTGAACTATTATATTGTAATAAATTATTATTTCGTATAATAATTACTTTAACTATCTTTTTTATAGATATGTTTAATTTATTTGATAATTCTTCTATAGAATGAATATTTGATATCTTTACTAATTTTAATTCTTTATAATTTTTAATTTCACTATAATTATTAGTTTTTCTAGCATAAAATTCATGAGATATATCTCCTCCGATAAATCCAGTGTCTGCTTGAATGACAGAAAAATTAACTTTCATACAATTAAATATTTTTTTATATAAATGAAAAATTTTATTGTACGTTTTTTGTAATGAAAATTTACTAGAATGAAATGAATAAGCATCTTTCATAATAAATTCTCTGGAACGTATTACTCCAAAACATGGTCTAATTTCATCACGGAATTTATATTGTATTTGATAAAAAATTATTGGTAAATCTTTACAAGAATGAATTTCATTATTAACTAAATTTAGTATTACTTCCTCATTAGTTGGTCCTAAAATATATTTTTCTTGTTTACGATCAATAATAGACATAATTTCCGAATTATTAATTTTTAGTCTACCACTTTTTTTCCATAAATATTCTGGTTGCATTACTGGCATTATTAATTCTATAGCACCTATACTATTCATATATCTTTTAATAAGATTTACTACTTTATTTAGAACACGTACACCAATAGGTAACCAAATATAAATTCCTTTAGATGATTTACGAATCATACCTGAACGTAACATTAACTTGTAACTAGTACTTTCTATATTAGAAAAAACATTTTTACTTGTAAAAATTGGGTATTTACTAACACGCATAATATTAAATAATTATTAATTAATAAATAAAAGTATTAATACTATCCTGATAACATCAGTATTTCAATTTAAATAAAGCTATAACCATAATTTTTTTACAATAAATCAACTTGACATAATGAAAAAACAGTGTACGCTTTTTATTTACATTAATTGTTCTTTAACAGTAAATTGTGTAGGCACTCAAAAATTAATAGTAGTACTATTTAGATAGTAATATTAAAATATATAATGTAAGTTAATTACTTATTAAAGTATGTTTTATGTTACTGTCTTATAATTAAAGAGTTTGATCATGGCTCAGATTGAACGCTAGCGGCAAGCCTAACACATGCAAGTTGAGCGGCAACAGGAAAATTATACTATAATTTTTGCTGGCGAGCAGCGAACGGGTGAGTAATATCTGGGAATCTACCTAGTGGAGGGGGATAACTATTGGAAACGATAGCTAATACCGCGTAATATCTCATTGATTAAAGATGGGGATCTATATATCTATTTGTTTATATAGACCTTTCGCCATTAGATGAGCCCAGACGAGATTAGCTAGTAGGTAAGGTAATGGCTTACCTAGGCTACGATCTCTAGCTGGTCTGAGAGGACGATCAGCCACACTGGAACTGAGATACGGTCCAGACTCCTACGGGAGGCAGCAGTGGGGAATATTGCACAATGGGGGTAACCCTGATGCAGCTATGCCGCGTGTGTGAAGAAGGCCTTAGGGTTGTAAAGCACTTTCAGTAAGGAAGAAGATTATAATACTAATAATATTATAATTTGACGTTACTTACAAAAGAAGCACCGGCTAACTCCGTGCCAGCAGCCGCGGTAATACGGAGGGTGCGAGTGTTAATCGGAATTATTGGGCGTAAAGAGTACGTAGACGGTTTATTAAGTTAGATGTGAAATACCTAAGCTTAACTTAGGAATGGCATTTAAAACTAATAAGCTAGAGTTTCATAGAGGGGGGTAGAATTCCAGGTGTAGCGGTGAAATGCGTAGATATCTGGAGGAATACCAGTGGCGAAGGCGACCCCCTGGATGATAACTGACGTTCAGGTACGAAAGCATGGGGAGCAAACAGGATTAGATACCCTGGTAGTCCATGCCGTAAACTATGTCAATTTGAAGGTTGAATATTTTTTTATTATTTAGCTTTCGTAGCTAACGCGTTAAATTGACCGCCTGGGGAGTACGACCGCAAGGTTAAAACTCAAATGAATTGACGGGGGCCCGCACAAGCGGTGGAGCATGTGGTTTAATTCGATGCAACGCGAAGAACCTTACCTACTTTTGACATCCAAAGAATTTAACAGAGATGTTTTAGTGCCTTCGGGAACTTTGAGACAGGTGCTGCATGGCTGTCGTCAGCTCGTGTTGTGAAATGTTGGGTTAAGTCCCGCAACGAGCGCAACCCTTATTCTTTGTTGCCAACGAATTAAGACGGGAACTCAAAGAAAACTGCTAGTGATAAACTAGAGGAAGGTGAGGATGACGTCAAGTCATCATGGCCTTTATAAGTAGGGCTACACACGTGCTACAATGGTGTATACAAAGAGAAGCAAGCTTGTAAAAGTTAGCAAATCTCATAAAGTACATCACAGTCCGGATTGAAGTCTGCAACTCGACTTCATGAAGTCGGAATCGCTAGTAATCGTGGATCAGAATGCCACGGTGAATACGTTCCCGGGCCTTGTACACACCGCCCGTCACACCATGGAAGTGAGTGGCAAAAGAAGTAAGTAGTTTAACCTAATTAATTAGGAGGGCTCTTACCACTTTGTGATTCATAACTGGGGTGAAGTCGTAACAAGGTAACCGTAGGGGAACCTGCGGTTGGATTACCTCCTTACTTATTAAGTAAATAATAATAAGTATACACCTTGAGTGTCTACATAAATTATTATATAAATATAGGCTTGTAGCTCAGTTTGGTTAGAGCACACCCCTGATAAGGGTGAGGTCAGTGGTTCAAGTCCACTCAAGCCTAAAAAATAATTGGGGCTATAGCTTAGTTGGTAGAGCGTCTGTTTTGCACACAGAAGGTCAGCGGTTCAAATCCGCTTAGCTCCACAATTTTAAGTAGTTGGTGCGGTAGTTCAGTTGGTTAGAACATCGGCCTGTCACGCCGGGGGTCACGGGTTCAAGTCCCGTCCGCACCGTGTTTGTTTATTATTAAATTAATATAGAAAATAGGGATGTAGTTCAAATGGTAGAATATCAGTCTCCAAAACTGAATGCTAGGAGTTCGAATCTCCTCATCCCTGTTTAAAAACATCTTTTTTGTTACGTAAAAATTTAAAGTAATCAAAATTATTCATATTTTTAGGTAACTTAATAAGTTTATTTCTATAATAAAAACTATTAGTACATTGTATAAACGGATTAATTATCCTTTCTAAATATAAAGAGGTAGGTAAACTTGGTACTTTATTTAAAAGCATATGTTTAATCATTTTTCTATAATATTTTATTATAAACATATTATTTAACAATGTTATATTATTAGTAATAATAAAGTCTAAATTTTTTATAGTGTATTCATGACTAGGAAATATTATAGTATTACTTGGTAGTTTATTAATTTTATTTAATGAATTAAACATACTTTCTATAGAACTATTAAATATTCTACCACAACCAGCGGAAAATAACGTATCACCACAAAATAACCATGGATAATGATAATATCCAACATGATATTTGGTATGACCAGGTAATGATAATACAGTGAATTTACATTGTAATACATCAATAACGTTGTTATTTTTTATAGTATAACTATTAAGATAGTTAGTTTCTTTTGGGCCATATACTGGTACCTGATAAATATTTTTTAATGTACTTACTCCAGAAGTATGATCATCATGATTATGAGTAATTAAAATTGCTACTAGATGTAATTTATAAAATCTTAAAAATTTAGTAATTAATGGTTCGTTATTAGGATCAATCACTAAACAATTATTACCACTTAATACTAACCAAATATAGTTATCAATTAAAGTACGTATTGCTATTATTTTTAACATAAAATATTTTTTCGTAATTAGTATCTATTAAATATGATCTATAATTAGCCATATAATAAGCTAATTTATCACAATAATTATTTTCGCTACAAACACTATGTCCTTTAATCCAAACCCATTTTACTAAACAATTAGATTGTAAAAAAAATAATTTTTGCCAAAGATCAATATTTTTTATAATTTTATTTTTACTATTATACCAATTATTGGTTTTCCATATATGAATCCATTTTGTTATACCTTGCTGTACATAAATACTATCAGTATATACTGTAATATTATTATTGGTTAAGTGTAACACTGATTTTAATGACATAATAATACCAATTAATTCCATACGATTATTAGTTGTTAATCTGTAACCACCACTAAGTATAATACTTTTATTTTTTAATTTAATTATAACTCCATATCCACCTTTGCCAGGATTATTAATACATGATCCGTCAGTAAAAATATTAATATATTCTTGCATTTTATAAAAAAATTTAATATAAACATTAAACTTAATTCTAGTAAATTAATATGGAATATTATATATATTAAAGATATGATTAAACAAGTTTTTTTAGATATTGAAACTACTGGCATTAATAAAATAGGAAGTAATTTTTATTATGGACATAAAATTATTGAAATTGGTGCTGTTAAAGTTATAAATAGACACATTACGAATAAATATTTTCATGTTTATTTAAATCCATGTAGATCTATAGATCAAGAGGCTTTTTCTATACACGGTATTAATATTAGTAAACTAATTGATAAGCCTAAATTTTTAGAGGTAGCAGATCAATTAATATCATTTATTCAAAATAGTGATTTAATTATACATAATGCTAATTTTGATGTTAGTTTTATTAATTATGAATTAAATATGATAAATCATAGTATTAAAAATATTAACAGTATTTGTAATATTGTTGATAGTTTAAAAATTGCTCGTACCTTGTTTCCTGGTAAAAAAAATAGTATTGATGCATTATGTGATAGATATTGTGTAAGTAAAAATATTAGAATATTACATGGTGCTTTGTTAGATGCAAAAATATTAGCTAATATTTTTTTACGTATGACTAGTAGTCAAAATACTATACATTTTAATTTTGAAAATAAAGATGAAATACATAAACCACATCAAATAAATAATAAAAAGTTAAAAATACTATGTGCTAATAAAGAAGAACAAATTTTACATGAACAAAAATTAGATTTAATACAAAAAAATGGTTATTGTTTGTGGAGAAATAAATAAAAAATTTTTATCTAAAAATTCATAAAAATATGAAATACAATAATTTAATTACAGATGAATTTAACAAATCAATAGAAATTACTAAAAACTTTATCAAAGATAAAAGTTGTTTAAATTTAATAGAATCTGCAGCAACTATGATAGTTAGTGCTTTTAAAAATGGAAATAAAGTATTATCTTGTGGTAATGGTGGATCTCATTGTGATGCTATGCACTTTGCTGGAGAATTAGTTGGTCGTTATAGAAAAAATAGATTAGGATTGCCCAGTAATAGTTATTTCTGATCCTAGTTATTTATCTTGTGTTGGTAATGATTTTGGTTATCATCAAGTATTTTCACGTTATATACAAGCAGTAGGCAATAAAAATGATATTTTATTTTGTTTATCTACGTCAGGTAATTCAATAAATATTATTAATGCAATGCATGTTGCAAAAAGTAAAGATATGAAGATCATATTACTTACTGGTAGAATAAATAATTTAGTTAGTAATATTGCTGATATAATAATATCAGTTCCTCATAACGGTTATGCTGATCGTATTCAAGAAATGCATATAAAAATAATTCATGTTTTAGTACAAATTATAGAAAATGAATTATAATTATAATAATTTTGTTTAAGCTATTTCTTATTATGAAAGAAAAATATGTTGTTACTTGGGATATGTTACAAATGTATACTAGAATAGCTGCTAAGAGTCTTTTATCCACTAAGTGGAAAGGTATTATTGCTATTAGTCGTGGTGGTTTAGTGCCTAGTGCTTTACTAGCAAGAGAACTAGACATTCGTTATGTTGATACATTTTGTGTAGCTAGTTATTATTATGGTTATCAACATAATACTAATATAATCAAATATACATATCATAATCATGATAACGGTGAAGGATTTATTATTGTAGATGATTTAACAGATACTGGTAATACTGCAAAACTTATAAAAAAAATATATTATAAAGCATATTTAGTAACTATTTTTGCAAAACCATTAGGACGTAGTTTTGTTGATAAATATATTATAGACGTACCGCAAAATACATGGATAGAACAACCATGGGATACCGGAATAACTTTTATTCCGCCAATAAAAAAATAAAATACCGACAATAGGATTCGAACCTATAACTTTTGTATTACGAATACACTGCTTTTCCAAATTTTAAGCTATATCGGCAAAATTTAATATGTTTTGTTATTTAATTTAAATAACTTACTAGCTTTAATTGCTTGTAACTTAGCCAAGGTTTTAGCTAATTCTAAAGATAATTTTATTTGTTGGTTTATATTAGTACGTTTTTTTAATAAAGATTCTATCTTAATTTTATTTTTAATAATTTCCTTTTCATTTAAATTATTAACATTATTAATTATCGAATCAGCAATAATTGATACATTATTTGATTGAACTTCTAGTATACTTTCAGGTAAATATATACATTTATTATTAAATTTATTACTATCAATATAAATTATTCCAGGTTTAGTGATTGTAATTAACGGAGCATGTCTAGCTAAAATAGTTAGTTCTCCATCAATACTATTAATTATAATCTTATATACCATATCGGAAAATATCAAATTTTCTATACTAATAATAGTAAGTTGAAAACTAGTATACATAAAATTACTATGTCCTAAATATTTTTTATATCTGAAATACTACCAATCATATAAAATAACTGTTCTGGTACATGATCATATTTACCACTGATAATACTTTTTAAATCTTTTATAGTATTTTTAATTGATACATATTTTCCAGTCATTCCTGTAAAATTTTCAGCTACAAAAAATGGCTGTGATAAAAATCTGTTTATTTTTCTTGCTCTAGATACTATTAGTTTATCTTCTTCAGATAATTCATCAATACCAAGAATAGCAATAATATCTTTTAAATCTTGATAACGTTGTAAAACTAACTTTACATTTTTAGCTGTATCATAATGATCTTTACCAATTATGTTAGGATCTAGTTGACGACTAGTAGAAGATAATGGATCAATTGCTGGATAAATACCTAAAGCAGCAATTTGTCTACTTAAAACAATTGTAGTATCTAAATGAGTAAAAGTTGTTGCAGGAGAAGGATCCGTTAAATCATCAGCTGGTATATAAACTGCTTGAATAGATGTAATAGAACCATTTTTTGTAGAAGCAATACGTTCTTGTAATAGACCAATTTCTTCTGCTAGTGTTGGTTGATAACCAACAGCTGAAGGTATTCTTCCTAGTAAAGCTGACATTTCAGTACCAGCTAAAGTGTATCGATAAATATTATCAATGAAAAGCAGTACATCATGACCATTATCACGAAATTTTTCTGCAATTGTTAATCCAGTAAGAGCTACTCTTAATCTATTACCTGGTGGTTCATTCATTTGTCCATATACTAACGAAACTTTATTAATAACATTTGATGCTATCATTTCATTATAAAAATCATTTCCTTCTCTTGTACGTTCTCCAACGCCAGTAAATACTGAATAACCAGAATGCTCAACTGCAATATTACGAATTAATTCCATCATATTAACAGTTTTTCCTACTCCAGCTCCACCAAATAAACCAGCTTTACCACCTTTTGCTAATGGACAAATTAAATCTATTACTTTGATCCCTGTTTCTAATATTTCATACTTATCATTTAATTCTTGAAATGTAGGAGGTAATCTATGGATAGACCAATGTTCTTGTGAATGTATTTCACCTTTCATATCTATTGGTTGTCCTAAAACATTAATTATTCTTCCTAAAGTGTTATATCCTACTGGTACTTCAATAGTGTGTTGTAAGTTAATAACATTCATACCTCTATAAAGACCATCAGAATATCCCATAGCAATACAACGTACTATTCCATCTCCTAGCTGTTGTTGTACTTCTAAAAATAATTCGCTATTATTATTTTCTATTTTTAATACGTGATATATTTTTGGTATATATTTTTGATTAAATTCTACATCAATAATAGAACCAATTATTTGAATAATTTTACCATTAACCATTTTACACTATACCCTTTTACCTAATTAAATATTACCAGATATAATTTCATTTAATTCTTGTGTAATATTATTTTGCCTAGTTTGATTATAAATTAATTCAAGTTCTTTAGTTAAATTATCACAATTATTTTTAGCTAACTGCATAGTTACCATACGAGATGCTTGTTCACTTGTTAAATTATTTAATAATCCTAAATATATACTTGATTCAATATAACAGTATATTAATTTATCTAAAATATTAACAATATCTGACTCATATATATAACAATTACCTATTCTTGTTTTATTATTTCCGATAAATGGAATAATTCTAATTATTTCTGGTACTTGATTTAAAACATTAGTAAACTTATTACTTGCTAAATAACAAGCATCTATTATATTACTATTATATAATGATATTATATTTTTTACTACTTGATTAATCTTTATTATTCTAAATTCTTCAGGCAATAAATTATTATTTAAATTATTTATTTTAGCTAAAATATTTATATTAAAATTAGAAAAAAAATTTATAGCTTTAGCACCAATTAATATTAATTTAACATCTTTTCCTAACTTAATATGCTTATTAATATTAATTAATACTTTCCTAAAAAGATTGATATTTAATGTACCAACTAATCCTTTTTCTGTAGAAATAATTAAATAGATAATTTTATTATAATTATAATTACTCATTATTTTTGGTTTATAATCTAAATTACTAGATAATAAATTATTTATAATATTTTTTACATTAGTTAAATATTTGTTAGCAAATAATATCTTTATTTTAACTTTATTCATTTTAGTAAATGCTATCATTTCCATAGCACTGGTAATTTTTTTAGTATTTTTAATACTATTTATTTTATTTTTAATTTCTTTAATATTAAACATATTAATTTAGTTAAATTATTTATAATAATTACTTTTAAAATTACTTATAATATCATGTAATTTATTTTTTATATTATCATTATATACTAAATTAGTATTAATATGTTCCATAAAATCATAATGATAATTATTAAAATAAGCTAATAATTTATGTTCAAAATTAGATATATTTTTTACTATGACATCATCTAAATACTTATATTCTACTAAAAATAATATAATAGCTTGTTGAGCTGTAGAGTATGGATTATATTGTGATTGTTTTAATAACTCAGTAATATTTTGTCCTTCTTTTATCTGCGCTCTAGTACTACTATCTAAGTCTGAAGAAAATTGAGAAAATGCTATAAGTTCACGATATTGTGCTAATTTATTTCTTATTCCTTTTGATAAAAATTTTATTATATTAGTTTGAGCAGCACCACCAACTCTAGAAACAGAAATTCCTGGATTTATAGCAGGTCTAATTCCAGCATTAAATAAATTAGATTCTAAAAATATTTGACCATCAGTAATAGAAATTAAATTAGTCGGAATAAATGATGATACATCACCTACTTGGGTTTCAATAATTGGTAATGCAGTAAGAGAACCTGTTTTGTTTTTAACTTTACCATTAGTATATGTTTCTACATAATCAGTACTTACACGTGCAGCTCTTTCTAATAAACGAGCATGTAAATAGAATATATCTCCAGGATAAGCTTCACGACCAGGTGGTCTTCTCAATAATAATGAAATTTGACGATAAGCAATAGCTTGTTTTGATAGATCATCATATACAATTAATGCATTTTCACCAATATTACGAAAATATTCACCCATAGTACAGCCAGTATATGGAGCTAAATATTGTAATATTGCTGGTTCTGATGCATTAGCAACTACAACAATAGTATTATCTAATACATGATATTTTTTTAATATATTTACTGTATTTACTACAGTAGAAGCTTTTTGCCCAATAGCTACATATATACATTTAATACCGCTATTTTTTTGATTAATAATACTATCAATAGCTAAAGTAGTTTTACCAGTTTGTCTATCACCGATAATTAGTTCTCTTTGTCCTTGACCAATAGGAATCATAGCATCAATAGCTTTATACCCAGTAAGCATTGGTTCACTTACAGATACACGGTCAATTACTCCAGGAGCAGGAGATTCTACATTACTAAAATATTCATATTCTAATTTACCAGAATTGTCTATTGGCACACCTAGCGCATTAATAACTCTACCTAATAATTTTCTACCTACAGGTACCTGTATAACTTTACCTGTTGTTTTAACTTTCATACCTTCTGAAATATCTAAATAAGAACCCATTACAACAGCACTAACAAATTCCCTTTCTAAATTTAACACAATAGCAGAACTACCATTAGATAAAATAACTACTTCATTTAACATTACATGATCAAGTCCATAAATACGAATAATACCATCAGCAACATATATAATAATTCCTTCATCATATGTATTTATATTTAAATTAAATTGATCAATACGTTGTCTTATTAATGTACTTATTTCCATATTATTAAAATGCATTTTTAATCCTTAATTTTTTAAAAAATGTTTTAATTGATTTAAATGATTTAATATACTACCATCAAAAATAGTATTATTAATACGTAAAATAATTCCACCAATAATATTAGAATTAATAATATTATTTAATCTAATTTTATATGTTTTGTCAGGTAATATAGATAATATCTTGTTAATGAGATTATCTTTTTGTTGTATACTAAGTTTTTTAATAGAAGTAATATCAACAACAATTGATTTTAAATTTTTATTTTTTAAATATTTAAAATAAAATAATATACTGGGTAAGATATTAAATTGTTTATTTTTAGTTATTAAAAGTAAGAATGATTTACTCTTTGAGTTAAATATATTAGTACATACATTTATTATAATATCAATTATCTGATTACATAAAATTGGATGAGTAATTACTTTATATATTGAATCAGTATTAGCTAATTCTACTAAAAATTCTAATATATTTTGCCAATAAGACATCATGTTATTCTCTATTGCTATATCAATAATTACTTGTGCATATTTTCTAGCTATTAGACAATGATATTGATTTTTACTTTTCATATATTTATAATTTTATTTTATTTATTATTTCATTAATTATTGCATCGTTAATTTCACAATCATTAATGTAATGACTAATTACCTTTTTTGTGCTAGTTAATATTAAAGAATTAATTTGTTCGTAAAGTAATTGTTTTACTTGATTATAATTATTATTAATTTCAATATTTGCTTGTGAGATAATATATTTATATTCTTTATCAGCTAGTATTTTAGCATCATTAATAATTTTTTCCTCATGTTTATGAGCTAATTTAATGATATTTTCAGCTTCTAATCTAGCATTTAGTATAGTATCTGCTGCTATTTGTTTTGATTTAACAACTTCTAATTTAGCTTGTTTAGCAAAATCTAAACCATCATTAATTTCTTTTTGTCTAGTTTCAATAATATTTATTAACGGTGGCCATATATATTTCATGCAAAATATAACAAAAATAACAAATGCCACGGTTTGTCCTATTATAGTAGCATTAATATTCAAGACTATCACTCCTTTAAAATAATAATATACAATAGTTGTTATATTACAGTAAACATAATATATAAACTTAACCCAACAGTAATCATAGGTATAGCATCAATTAATCCCATTACAATAAAAAATTGTGTTCTTAATATAGGAACTAAATCTGGTTGACGAGCGGCACTTTCTATAAATTTTCCACCTAATATTCCTATGCCAACAGCAGCACCAATGGCTGCTAATCCAATCATAACAGCTACTGCTATATACATTAACTCTACACTATGCATAATAATCTCCTTTTTTATTTTAATATAGAAATTACTCTTTTAATGCTGTACTAATATAAACTATAGTTAAAATCATAAAAATAAAAGATTGTAAAACAATCACTAAAATGTGAAAAATAGCCCAAGGTACACTAATAATCCATTGAAACCACCATGGTACTAGACTAGTTATTAACATAAAAATTAGTTCACTAGCATACATATTACCAAATAATCTTAAACTTAATGATATTGGTTTAGATAATAAATTAATTAATTCTAAAACTATATTTATTGGAAATAATATAATATTATTAAACGGATGAGTAATTAGTTCCTTTAAAAAACCTAGCAATCCTTTATTTTTAATATAATAGTACAATACAATAAAAAAAATACTAATTGCCATAGATGTAGTAATATTAATATCAGACGAAGGTAATATACGTAATAACGGTATATTAAATAATTTATTAAAAATATAAGGTAATATATCTATAGGAATAATATCCATTGTATTCATTAAAGTAATCCATACAAATAATGTTAAAGATAATGAATAAATAAATGTATCATGTTTATTAGAAATATCTTTAACATTTTTTTGAATAAATAATACTATTAATTCTACTAAAACTTGTAACTTATTTGGTTTGCAATTATTAATATGAGATTTAATAATATGTCTAAATATTACAATAAATGTTAAACCTAATAAAAAAGAAAATATTAATGAATCAATATTTATTACCCAAAAAGAATTAATAGGATTGTTATTATTAACAAGACTAAAATTTTTTAAGTCAAATTGTAAATTACATAAATGGTGATGTATATAATCATAAAAATAGTTATTGTTATCATATGACATATTAATTACCTATTTTATCTTTATATAAAATATAAAAACATAAATTATATTAAATTAATATTTTAACATTAATAAATATCCTAAATATTAAACATTACTTATTATATAATAAACTAATATACAAAAGTATTATATATTTATATTTTTTTTAATTTTCTTAACCAAATTATTAATATAGTAATTGCTGTATGAGTAACTCCAGAAATTAATAATGCTTCTCTAATAGATTTAGGTTTATAAAAATTTAATTTATTAATTACTTCAGTAGATAAACCATGTATGCAACTAAAATTGATATCTTTCGGTATTAATATATTATTGTATTTAGTCTGTTGATTTATTAATAATTTTTGTTTGTTAATATAACCTTGATATTTAACTTGTATTTCTATTTGTCTAATAATTTCTTTATCCAATAACATAGATTTAAAAAATTTTAATTCTAATAACTTATCACAATTAATTTCAGATCTACGTAAAATTTCTTCTACATTTGTTGTATTAGATATTGGTTGTAACAGTATTTTATTAAAATCTTTTGCTAAAAAACTATTAGGAACTATATTTATGTTACGTAATTTTTGACGGGTAATTTCTATATTTTCTACTTTATTACAAAATTGTTGCCAGCGTTTATTTGTCACTATACCTAATTTTCTCCCTATTTCTGTTAGACGAATATCAGCATTATCTTCCCTTAAAGAAAGACGATACTCAGCTCTAGCTGTTAACATACGGTATGGTTCTTTAGTACCAAGAAAACATAAATCGCTTAATAATACACCAATATATGCCTGATATCTTTCTGGAAACCAGCTATCTAAATCTTTAGCAAATCTAGCAGCATTTAATCCAGCAATCAAACCTTGTGCGGCAGCTTCTTCATAACCAGTAGTACCATTAATTTGTCCAGCAATAAATAAACCAGAAATAAATTTACTTTCTAATGTAAGTTTTAAATTTCTAGAATCAAAAAAATCATATTCAACAGCATATCCAGGTCTAGTAATATTAGCATTTTCCAATCCATTAATAGAACGAATTAATTGAATTTGTATATTAATTGGTAAACTAGTAGATATACCGTTAGGATATACTTCTTTACTATTTAATCCTTCTGGTTCTAAAAATATATGATGTATATCTTTATCTTTAAATCTTACTATTTTATCTTCAATAGATGGACAATACCTAGGACCAATACCATTAATATTACCATTATAAATTGGACTATGATGTAAATTATTTAAAATAATATTTTTAGTATTTATATTAGTGTAAGTACAATAACATGGTAATTGTTTAGGGTGTTGTTTAACATTACCAATATAAGAAAATATAGGTAATGGATTATCACTATACTGCGCAGTTAAATTATTAAAATTTATACTATCTAATGTAATTCTAGGAGGAGTACCAGTTTTTAATCTACCAGCATAAGGTAACACATTACGTAAATATTGTGCAAAACTATTGTCTATCTGTTCATTATATCGACCTGCACTATAATTATAATTTCCAATATGGATTATGCCATTTAAAAAAGTACCAAGTGCTAATATTACTGTTTTGGCATATATATTATCTAAATCAGTACGTACACCAATAATATTATTATTTTTAATAATTAATTTTTTTACAGTTTGTTGTGATATAACTAAGTGGTTTTGTCTTTTTAGAGTATTAATCACTACTTTCTTATATAAACTACGATCTACTTGAGCTCTAGTAGCTTGAACAGCAGGTCCTTTACTACGATTTAGAATTCTAAATTGAATACCAGATAAATCTGCAGCCCTAGCCATAATTCCATCTAAAGCATCTATTTCCTTTACTAAATGACTTTTTCCTACTCCACCTATTGATGGATTACATGATAATGATCCTATTTTATTTATATTATTAGTTAATAAAATTGTTTTACATAATAGACGTGACGCAACTAATGCAGCTTCTACTCCTGCGTTACCACCACCAACTACAATTACATCAAATTTTAAGTATTTCATTCTTTAATAAAATATTGGTTGTATTTTGACAATATATATATAATAAATTAATAATAACATTAATTACTAGATATAGTAAAAATTATTATAATACAATTAATTTATACTAAACTAATAATTAAATAATATAAATTATAATTAATTTTCAAATTAAAATATAAAATGAATAATAATAAATCAATTTTATATATAGTACCAACTCCAATAGGTAACTTACTAGATATAACTAATAGAGCTATTCATATATTAAGTAATGTTGATTGTATTATTGCTGAAAATATTAAACATACTTATTTTTTATTAAATCATTTTTCTATTAAAAAACGTCACTTATACTTATTAAATCAATATAATGAATATAAACAGATTAACTATTTACTTGCCATACTAAAAAAAAATAAAACTATGGCACTTGTATCTAATGCAGGTACTCCATTAATCAGTGATCCAGGATATAAGTTAGTATACGAGTGTAAGAAACTAAATATAAATGTTATTCCATTACCTGGACCATGTGCAGCTATTACTGCATTATCAGCATCTGGATTACCAACAAATAAGTTTTGTTATGAAGGATTTTTATCATCAAAACGAAAAAAAAGAATAAAACAATTAAAATCACTATTATATGAACCACGTACTATTATAGTATACGAATCTACTCATAGAGTAATACAATTATTAGAAGATATAACACAAGTTTTTAACGATAATCGTTATATAGTATTAGTAAAAGAATTAACTAAGATATGGGAAAATATTTATGGAGCTCCTGTAAATAAATTAATTCACCATATAAAAAATAATAATCTGAATATAAAAGGAGAAATAACTTTAATTATTCAAGGATATTCAGGACCAAAAAATATAAATTACACAAAAGCTTTAGAAATTTTTATAAAACTTAAAAAACTATTACCATTAAATGTATCGCTATCTATAGTTAAATCAATATTCAAAATAAAAAGAAATATTTTGTATAAAAATTTTATTAATTTTAATAAAAATAAATAATTATGTTAAAATGATAATATTGAGTTAGTTAGACAGTCGCTATTTGCAATTAAATAGAGGAAAGTCCGGACTCTTAGGGTAGAATGCCAGATAACGTCTGGAAGATGAGAATCTTGAATAGTGCAACAGAAAATATACCGCTTTTTACAACTTAAAAAGTAAGGGTGAAATGGTGTTGGTAAGAGCACACCGTATGATTGGTAACAATTATAGCAATGCAAACTCCATTTAGAGCAAGGTCAAATTAGGCATAAGATATTACCCATATCAAGCCACGGTAGACCGCTTATGAATTATAATGTGAATTATAATCTAGATTAATGACTGTCCATTGACAGAATCCGGCTTATAACTAACTCAATTTATTCTTTTTTTAAAATTAATAAAACTATAATAACAAGGCTAATAATAAAAATTATTATTGGTATTATGGTTATTAGTAAAATAATTAAGTACTTTAATGATATATTTATTATTAAAGTATTTAATAAGTAACCAGCAAATATTAATGTTGATACCCAACAAAAAGCACTAAAGAAATTAAAAAATTGAAATAGTTTGTTATGTTTTATATTAGATAATCCTATTATCATTGGTAATATAGTACGAATAAATACTATAAATCTACCTATTAGCAATGCTAATAAACCATATTGATTAAGTATTTTATAAGCTTTTTTTTGATATTTTTCTGGTATAAATAAAAGTTTATAACTCATTAGTTTTTTATTTTTTATCCATTTACCTTGTAGAAAACTAATCCAACTACCTAACCAAGCAGCTATAGTCAACAATACTAATACTAAAAATAAATTTATTATATTATTATAAGCTAGCGTACCAGTTAATAATAATAAACTATCTCCTGGTAAAAAAGTAGTTATCAATATACCATTTTCTAAAAAAATAATAATAAAAAATATTAAGTAAATAATCCAATGATATTTATAATAAAATATAGTATATGAATATTTATGTAATACATAATAAATAAAATTTTTAATCATATGATTTGATAACTAAATATTACATTAATTACATTAAATATATCATATTTTATTCATAATAATACTGATTATTATACTAATAATTAAAATAAATAGTATCGTTATTAAAGAAAATAAAGCTGACATATAAATATATTTCATTAATAAAATTTTTATACCAATAAAAATTAAAGTCATACCTAAACCATAATTTATGTATAAAAAATATCTAGATATATATTCTAAAAAAAAATAAGTAGTTCTCATACCTAACATAGCAAAAATATTAGATGTTAAAATAACTAATAAATCATTAGTTATAGAAAAAATTACTGGAATACTATCACAAGTAAAAATAATATCACTTATTTCTATTGTCAGAAATACTACTAATAATGGTGTTGCAAAAATAATACCATGTTTTTTTATAAAAAATTTTTTTCCATATAATTTATTGGTTATACGTAAATTTTTATACAACCAATTCATTATACTATAATTGGTGATAGTTTGTTTATTTCTAGGAACTAACATTTTTATTCCAGTAAATAAAATAAATAGTCCAAATAAATATAATATAAATTGATAATAATTAACTATCCACTGATTTACTATTATAATTAATATACGTACTAAAACTGAACTAAATATTCCTATACTCAGCAAATAACGTTGCAAAAAATTAGGAATATTAAAATTTTTAAAAATGGTAAACCAAAAAAATAAATTATCTATAGATAGTAACTTTTCTAGTAAATAACTCACCAAAAACATTATAGCTTTTTTATTAGCTATAATTAATCCACGTGTATAAAAAAAATATATCCATAATACTATATTAAATAATAAAGCAGATGCTATCCATAACAGTAACCAAAATAAAAGTTTAGATAATGAATTTTTTTGATTGTTATTATTTAAAATTAGACATGTTTTACACATTACTATTTTAGTATTCTGTATTTAAGAAATAAATTTATAACTTACATTAAAATTTTAATTATGCATATATAAAAAAATACAACGATTTATTTATATTGAATAAATAAAATAATAAATTTCTATTAATATTATTATTAGCCCCTGCTGGATTTGAACCAGCGACCTAGCGATTATGAGTCGCTTGCTCTAACCAATCTAAGCTAAGGGGCCAATAGAGTTTTATTAAGTAAAATCTTAAAAAGATTTTTATATTTATTAAATTTTTTATTAATCGTCAAGAAAACTTTTTAGTATTTCTGATCTACTAGGATGTCTTAGTTTACGTAATGCTTTAGCTTCAATTTGTCTAATTCTTTCTCTTGTTACATCAAACTGTTTACCAACTTCTTCTAGAGTATGATCAGTATTCATATCAATACCAAATCTCATTCGTAATACTTTAGCTTCTCTATCTGTTAAACTTGACAGTACATGATTTGTTGCTATACGTAAACTTTCAGTAGTAGCTGAATCAATTGGTAATTCTAAAGATGTATCTTCAATAAAATCACCTAAATGAGAATCTTCTTCATCACCTATAGGTGTTTCCATAGAAATAGGTTCTTTTGCAATTTTTAATACTTTACGAATTTTATCTTCTGACATTAACATACGTTTAGATAATTCTTCTGGAGTTGGTTCTCTACCTATTTCTTGTAACATCTGTCTAGATATACGATTTAATTTATTAATTGTTTCTATCATATGAACTGGAATACGTATAGTTCTGGCTTGATCAGCAATAGATCTAGTAATAGCTTGTCTAATCCACCATGTAGCGTAGGTAGAAAATTTATAACCTCGACGATACTCAAATTTATCAACTGCTTTCATTAATCCAATATTACCTTCTTGTATTAAATCTAAAAACTGTAATCCTCTATTAGTATATTTTTTAGCAATTGATATAACTAACCTTAAATTAGCTTCTATCATTTCTTGTTTAGCTCTACGAGCTTTTGCTTCACCTATTAATATTCTTCTATTAATATCTTTTATTTGTTTAATAGTTAAACCTGTTTCTTCTTCAATACTATTTAATTTATTTATACTACAATATATTTCCTGATCAACTTTATGTAATTTTTTTACCCATGGTTGGTCCATAGATAAAATACTATTAAACCAATTATTATTAAATTCTACATTAGAAAATAAATGACTAAATATTTTTTTTGGTATTTTACTTACTTCAACAAATAATTTAATAATTAATTGTTCTTGTATATTAATTCTATCAATAATAGAACGCATATTATTTACTAAATAATCAAATTGTTTTGGGACTAATCTAAATTGCTTAAATATATCTGACAAATTCATGATCTCTTTAATCGAGTTAACATGATTACGTCCAAAATGCTTAATAACATTTTTAGTAATTTTATACTGATTTTTTAACGTTACAAATTTTTTATGAGCTAATACTGGATCTATAATATTATCATCTACATTATCTTGAATATAATTATACTCATCTTCGATAACAATATCTTTTGATACAAGATCATTACTAACTAATTTTGCTGATATCTGTTTATCAACACAATTAAAATCTATAAAACCAGTAATTAAATCAGATAATCTAACTTCACCAGCTTTTACTTTATCATATTGTTCTAATAAATATGTAATTGCTTCTGGATATTCTGCTACTGTAGATTGTACTTGATGAATACCATCTTCGATTCTTTTAGCAATATCAATTTCACCTTCTCTAGTTAATAATCCTACAGTACCCATTTCTCTCATATACATACGCATTGGATCATTAGTTTGACCAATTATATCTGATTCATGATTATTAATTTGATTACTATTATCTATATTACAAGATTCTATTTGTGTTAATAAATTATCATTTGTTGATGGTTCTTCTATTATTTGAATACCCATATCATTTATCATTTGCATAATATCTGTAATTAATTCTGAATTAATTATGTTTTCAGGTAAAAAATCATTAATATCAGTAAAAGTCAAATATCCTTGTTCTTTACCACGTATAACTAATTGTTTAAATTGTAGGTGTTCCATAAAATTAAATCCATAATATTTAAACAAAAATTTAATTAATTAATTATCAATTATTATAAATTGTATTTATGATACAAATAATTTTTACTAAAATAAAGATAATTATAATAGTATTATTATTTATGTTGTGCTAGTTTTAAATTCAAAGACCATAATTCTAATCTTTCCTTGTAATTTAATTTATTTAATCTATCACGATTAATAAGATTATTATATTTTTGTTCTACTATGGAATAATGTAGTTTATCTAACATTTCTATAAATGTATCTTCAATTAAATTATATTTAATCATATGATTCCATACAGCTAATTTTTCTAATTTTTCAAAAACATCACTATGTCTATAGTATTCTAATAATTGGTTAGTAGATAAATTAGATTTAGCATTACATGTATTAACTAACATAATGAATAATGTTATATCAGAAGAATTAGTATCACTTAATTCATCTAAATTTTTAACAAGAATAGATAATCTTGGTTTTTGTATTAGTAAACTTATTAATATATTAATATAGTTATATTTTATTATATTTACTTTTAGTAAATTATTACCTTTATATTTTTTATAGTTAAATAATAATTTTTTTAAATAATTATAATCCATAATACCAATTTTTTTACCTAGTTCATATATTAAAGAAACACGTATTACTTCACCAGGTATTTTATTTATTAATAATAAGGCTGAATAAATTAGTTTAATACGTGAATTTATATTATTTAAATTAAATTTAAATGATAAAACACGAAATAAAACTTCTAATAATGAATATGCTTGTTTAATTAATAATTTAAATTTGTTAGTACCTATTTTTCTAATTAGTGTATCTGGATCAGTACCTTTAGGTAAAAAAATAAAACTTATTTGTCTATTGTTTGTTAAATAAGGTAAACTTAATTTTAGTGATTTCCACATGGCACAATATCCAACTCTATCTCCATCATAACAATATATTATATGATTAGTATGATTATAAAGTATTTTAATTTGATTACTACTTATTGATGTTCCTAATATAGATACTACATTTTCAATATTGAATTGTCTTAAAGTAATAACATCTATAAATCCTTCAACGATAATTAATTTGTTTAATTTATATATACTTTTTTTTGCTTCGTATAGACCATATATATTATCTTTTTTGTGAAAAATAATATTATCATTAGAATTAATATACTTTGGATTAGTATCATTATTAATAATTCTTCCTCCAAAAGCAATTACTTGTCCATTTATGTTTTTGATTGGAAAAATAATTCTATTATAAAATTTATTATATAATTGTCCATATTTATCAATATTTAAAATACCTAGTTTAATTAATATAGATCTATCTTCTGCATTAAAGTTAAAATATTTATCGATTTCATACCAATTAAACGGTGAAAATCCTATTTCAAAATATGAAATAACATAATTATTTAATCCTCTAGATTTTAAAAAATTTATTGCATCTTTCGATATTTTATCACGTACTATTTTATGATAGTAACTACTAATTTTGTTTATTATCTTATATAATTTAATTCTTTTTTCTATTCCAGAAGATTTATTTTCATTATAATTTTCATATGGTATTTTCAAATTAAATAAATTAGATAATTCTTCAATAGAACTAATAAAATCTAATTTATCATAATTCATTAAAAAATTTATAACATTTCCTCTAGCATTACAGCCAAAACAGAAATAAAATTGTTTTTCCTCATTTACTAAAAATGATGGATTATTTTCTATATGAAACGGACAAAGAGAGAAAAAATTTTTTCCTTTCTTCTTTAAATTTATTCTTGTACCTATTACATCAATTATGTTAACTTGTGACAATAATTCATTTATAAAAAAGTTAGGTATATATTTATTCATTTAAAATAAATGATTGCATAAAATAATCAAAAATTTAATATTTATTATTAGCTTTATTTAATTTAGGATTCTCTCTTAATAATTTTTTTATATGTCTTTTTATTGCAGCTGCTTTTGCTCTTTTACGTTCAGATGTTGGTTTTTCATAAAATTCACGTCTACGTACTTCTGCTAAAATACCAGCTTTTTCACAAGATCTTTTAAATCGTCTTAATGCAATATCAAATGGTTCATTATCACGAACTTTAATTACAGGCATAATAATGTCTCCCAACATCAAAAATATTTTATATAAAATTTTAATAGTACTAGAAATACAAAATATATTAATATAAAATAATCCAAGTTAACAATAATTAAATAGTAAATTATGTTATTTATTTGTAATAAAATAATATGCGTGTTTTGGGTATTGAAACATCTTGTGATGAAACTGGTGTAGCTATCTACGATAGTAAATTAGGTATATTAATAAATAATATATATAGTCAAATTAGTACTCATAGTAAATATGGTGGAGTAGTTCCAGAATTAGCAGCGCGTAGTCATAATGAAAATATTATATATTTAATAAAAGATGCTTTGTTAAAAACACATTCTTCTAAGAATAATATTAATGGAATAGCATATACAGCTGGACCAGGATTAGTTGGTTCATTGTTAGTTGGAGCATCGATAGCTAAGTCATTAGCTTATGCTTGGAATATTCCTATTATTACAATCAATCATATGGAAGGACATTTATTATCTCCAATGTTAAATAATAATAATTTATCTTTTCCATTTTTAGCATTATTAATTTCTGGAAAACATACTCAATTAATTAGAGCTAATAATATTGGTAATTATAATTTATTAGGTGAATCATTAGACGATGCTGTTGGTGAAGTGTTTGATAAAATTGCAGTAGCTTTGGGATTAAAATATCCAGGTGGTTTATCATTATCAATGTTAGCTAATTATGGTTTTTCAAATAAATATATTTTTCCTAAACCATTGATTAACAAACCTAATTTAATGTTTAGTTTTTCTGGTTTGAAAACATCAGTGATTAATACAATTTTTAGTTTATCTAATATAGATTATCAAGATAAAGCTAATATAGCTAGATCTTTTGAAGACACAATAATAGAAATATTAGTACATAAATGTGCTAAAGCAATAAATATAAGTAAACTAAGAAAATTAGTAATAGCTGGTGGTGTAAGTGCAAATAACAAACTAAGATCTCATTTGCATAATATGATAAACAAAAAACAAGGAGTATTATTTTATCCTAATAAAGAATTATGTACAGACAATGGTGTAATGATAGCTTATGCTGGATTATTACATCTAAAAAATGGTAAATATAATAATTTAAAAACATCAATAAAACCTGATTGGCAAATATATTCTATTAATAATTATAATTAAAATTATGGATATAATTTATATAGAAAAATTAATAATAATAACTAAAATTGGTATATATAGTTGGGAAAAAGTTAATTTACAAAAATTAATTATTGATCTTAAAATTAGTTATGATGGATCTTTAGTAAGATATGACAAATTTAGTAAATGTTTTATAAATTATAAGACTATCAGCGATGAAATAATATTAATAACAAATAATAATCATTTCTACTTATTAGAACAATTAGCGGAATATATTGCACAATATTTAATAAAAAAATTCAATTTATTTTACATAAAAATTAAAATTAGTAAACCAAATGCTATACCTAATGCATCAAATGTTAGCGTAATAATAAAAAGATATAATAAAAATAATTAGTTTTAGTTATGGAAATACACTACTTATTTTTTGAAATAGATTATAGAGAATATATTAAAATAATTATTTTAGGTATTGTTGAGGGCATAACTGAATTTTTACCAGTATCTTCTACTGGTCATATGATACTAGTTAGTGATTTATTAAATTTTAATAGTAATAAAATAAAAATATTTGATATTGTAATACAATTTAGTTCTGTTATTGTTGTAATATTTTTTTTTAAAGCTACATTGCTAAAAATAATTAAACAAACTATTAATAAATCTAACAATAAAAACATTAATTTTTTTATTAGTCATATTATAATATGTTTAATTCCTATTGGAATTTTAGGTTTATTTTTTCATAAAAAATTGGAACAATTAAGTAATATTAATAATATTATTTTATCGTTATTGTTAGGTAGTATTACTTTAATAATTAGTGAATTTTTAAAACCTAATAAATTAATAAAACGTATTAGTTATTTGCAAGCTTTCATTATTGGTTGTATTCAATGCTTATCATTATATCCTGGATTTTCAAGATTGGGAACTACTATTTTTAGTGGATCATTATTAAAAATTAATCGTTGTATAATTATAGAATTTTCCTTTATAGTATCTATACCTTTAATATGTAGTACATCAATAATATCTGTTATAGATAATATTAAATTACTAAAATTATCAGATATTCCAATATTAATAACTGGTATGTTAACTACATTTATAATTTTAATGATAATTGGTAAAAAATGTTTACTATTTATTAAATATAAATCATTAAAATTAATTATAATATATAGACTTATAATGATGACAATAATTTATTTTTATTTTAAATAAATAATTAGTTCTGTAAATTAATTTTCCATTTATTTAATAATAATAAACGTCTTTTTGTTAATTCGTAACTAATATGTTTTCCTGTAAATCCATCTTTTATTACTACATTAGCTTTTAAATTTTTTACTGTATTATAAGCATCAAGTATTAAATCATAAATATTCCACATATAGTTTTTAAATTTTATGCAAACACTGTAATTAGCTTTACTGATTAATATAATTTGATTAATTCTATCTGTACAATCTTCAATGCCCACTCGATTAAACACATTTAGTATATCGTTAATATTTAAATTATTAATATTTATTAATATATTATAACAATCATTAATAATTTTAAGTAAATTAAATAATTTATTAGGTAATCTTAATCTTTTATGCATAAGATAAATTACATCTGTTTTTTTACTTTTAATTATTGAGTTATTTAGTAATGGTAAATTAAAACACAAAGTAACAAAACGTGTATTAATATTATTTGATATTTTTACACTATTAGATAAAGCTAATAATGCATAATCACCAGCATTTATAAAATTTTTACATTTTAAAAAAATTTTTTTACTGAATAAATTATATATTTCTGGAAATATAATATTTAATGCTTTACATTGTTTTAAAACAATAAAAAATATATGTGGATTTTTAGTCGATAAAGCTAATGTAGTTTCTTTCCAAATTCTTTCTGGAGATAACATAAATAACTCTTTTTTCATTTGTTTCATAATATTTAATGTTTCTGGAGCAATAGTAAAATTTAAATGAGCAAATCTAGCAGCAAAACGAGCCACTCGTAATACTCTAAGTGGATCATCTTTAAATGATTCAGATACATGTCTAAGTATACGTAATTTAATATCTTCTCTTCCATTATATGGATCAATAATATTACCGTCTTTGTCTATTGCCATAGCATTAATTGTTAAATCACGTCTGAACAAATCTTCTTCAACGGTAATTAGTGGAGAAGTATAACAATTAAAACCTTTATGTCCAAAACCAGTTTTTTTTTCTTTACGTGCTAATGCATATTCTTCCTTACTACTTGGATGTATAAAAACTGGAAAATCTTTACCTACTTGATAGTATCCTTTGGATAACAAGTATTGAGGTGTTACTCCAATAATCAACCAATCTTTCTCTTTTACTGGTATATTTAATAACATATCTCTTACTGCACCACCAACTAAATATTTCTTTAATTTTATAATCATAAATACTAAATTTTGATATATAATAATATTAATGGTAATAATTTATAATTTATAGTAAATTAAATACTATAATGATTAAATTCACAAATATAATAAGATATATAAAAATCTTTATGTTAAAACAAATTATATCAAATTTTAATAATATTAGTATATTAGTTGTTGGTGATGTTATTTTAGATAGATATTATTATGGGATAAATATTGGTAATTCGTCAGAATCACCAACACCAATAATTAAAATAAATGATGTTAAAGAAAAACCAGGTGGTGCCGCAAATGTTGCAATTAATATATCAAATTTAAAGGGTAATGTAAATATTGTTGGTTTGTCAGGTTATGACTATGCAGCAAAATATATTAGAAATAAACTAATTAATAATAATATTAAATGTAATTTAATTAAGGTAAAAAACTATGATACTACTATAAAATCTAGAATACTATCAAACAATAATCAAATAATAAGATTAGATTTAGAAAATAAAATTAATTATTTTCAATCATCAACAATGATTAAAAAAATTAGATCAATTTTACCTAATGTAAATATGTTAGTATTATCAGATTATAATAAGGGTACGTTATCATCAGTTCAAGAAATAATAAAATTAGCACGTAATTTTAATATTCCTATCATAGTTGATCCAAAAGGTAATAATTATGATAAATACAAAGGTGCTAGTATATTAACACCAAATATTTACGAATTTCAAAAAGCTGTTGGTAGTATTTGTTATAGTAATGATGATATTGTATTTTATGGGCTAAACATTGTTAAAAAATATGATTTATCAGCTTTATTAATAACTCGTGATAAACACGGAGTTAGTTTAATACAACCGCATGATGATCCATTACATATTCCAGCAACACAAAATAAAAATATACACAACGTAGTTGGAGCTGGTGATTTATTTATTAGTATTCTAGCTCTTTTACTATCAAGTAATGTTAATATTAAAGATTCATGTATATTATCTAATAAAGCTGCTGGATTATTAGTTAGTAAAAATAATTATTTTAATATAAAATTAGAAGATTTTATTAGTTTAATTTAAAATAAGAATTAATATTTATATTTATTGTGTAAATAAAAATAAATATTATAAATTTTATACTATTATAGTATTATAATTATTTTAAATTTAAATAATAGCTATTTATAATTATAATTAATTTTTGTTGAAAATATTTTATGAATTATATACTTAATAAGTATTTTGGTAAACCAATACAACGTGTGATAAATGCTATTAGTTCTTTTAAAAAAGGTAATGGTGTATTAGTTATTGATGATGAAGATCGTGAAAATGAAGGTGATATTATATTTTCTGCAGAAAATATAACTGTAGAACAAATGGCTTTTACTATACGTTATGGTAGTGGAATAGTATGTTTATGCTTAACAGAAGAAAGGAGAAAACAATTAGATTTAAATATGATGGTAAAAAATAATAATAGTCGTTATCAAACTGCATTTACAGTCACAATAGAAGCAGCTCATGGAGTAACTACTGGTGTTTCTGCTGCAGATAGGGTTACTACGATTAAAACTGCTATTAAAGATGATGCTAAACCATCTGATTTAAATAGACCTGGTCACGTGTTTCCTTTATTAGCAAAGAATGGTGGAGTATTAACTAGACGTGGACATACTGAAGCTACTATAGATTTAACTATTTTAGCTGGATTAAAACCATTTGGGGTATTATGTGAAATTATTAATGAAGATGGCACTATGGCCCGTACTCCAGATATTATAAATTTTGCTAATAAATTTAATATGCCAGTAATTACAATTAATGATTTAGTTAATTATCGTAAAAATAATACATGAAAATTTTATGATTGCTTTATTAAGAATTATAATAATTTTACCCTGTTTCATTTTTATATGTGTTTATGGTATTTTCTATTGCTTGATTAAATTTAAAAATAAGAATAATATTGTACTAATTAGTAAATTATTTAATAAAATATCAATTTTATTAGGTATAAAAATAAGAATATATCAATATAATAGATTAATTAATAATGATAATTGTGTGTATATTGCTAATCACCAGAATATCTATGATATATTTATCGCTTCATGTATTATACAAAATAATACTATAACTATAGGAAAAAAAGAAATAATTTTTATTCCATTATTCGGAATATTATATTGGTTAAGTGGTAATATTTTTATTAATAGAAATATGAATTATCGTAGTTTTAGTAATTTAAATAATGTTATAAATAGTATAAAAAAACGTAATGTTTCAGTATTAATTTTTCCTGAGGGTACACGTAGTAATAGCAAAAAATTATTACCATTTAAAACTGGTGCTTTTTATATTGCAATAAATAATAATATGTCTATTGTGCCAATATGTATATCTAATACTAATAATATTAGGCTAAATCGTTGGAATAATGGTATTATTACTATATATGTTTTACCTAAATTAGTAGTTAGTAATTATAAAAATAAAAATTTAAGAGAAATAACTAATCAATGTTTTAAACAAATGAAAAATACACTAGCTAGCATAAATAATATTAGAAAATATTAATATTAAAAATATTAATTTATATTTGTATAATTATGTTGGTTATAGGTGTACAAATACATGGTAAGATCTCATCCTTTTGAATAAAGACAGTTGGTGTTTTTAAATATTTTACCTTTCCTATCAATAGCTTTAATTTACATAAACCACATTGACCTGATTTACATTGATATTGAATATTAACAT
This sequence comes from Candidatus Lightella neohaematopini, assembly GCA_025728475.1. GTDB lineage: Bacteria > Pseudomonadota > Gammaproteobacteria > Enterobacterales > Enterobacteriaceae > Lightella > Lightella neohaematopini_G. The sequence goes on along the minus strand of JAOBJN010000002.1, from coordinate 18,483 downwards.
TATTTATTTCCAATGTATATAATAAAGAAAAATGTCCCTTGTAGGAATATAATAATATATCACTAGAATACAAATATATTTTGTAAATCATTATTAAATTTTTATAACTTAAAATTACTTAGTTCTTTATAATTAATTTCAGAATCTATTTGTCCAACTAAATATGAACTTACTTCTACCTCTTGAGGAGCTACTTGTACATTATCAGATATTAACCAATTATTAATCCATGGAATTGGATTATAATTAATATTAAATATTGGTTTAAAACCAATAGCTTTCATTCTAATATTAGTAATATATTCAATATACTGATATAGTATTTTTTTATTTAATCCAATTATATTACCTTTAGAAAATAAATAATCTACCCATTTTTTTTCTTGTTGTGCTACTAATAAAAATAAATTATTACTTTTTTTTCTGCAATTATAAGCAATATCAGACATTTCTTGATCATCTTTACCAGAATGAATTAAATTAATTATATATTGTGTTCCAGTAACATGTAATGCTTCGTCTCGTGCAATAAGTCTAATTATTTTTGCATTACCTTCCATTAATTTTCTTTCAGCAAATGCAAAAGCACAAGCAAAACTAACATAAAATCTAATTGATTCTAGAGCGCAAATACTAATTAAACATAAATATAATTTTTCTTTTAAAATTCTAAAATTAATTATTATCTTATTACCATTAATATAATGTATACCAGTACCTAATAAATTATAATAATTAACAAAATTAATTAATTCATCATAATAAAATACAATATCTTTAGATCTTTTTAAGATTTCTCTGTTAGATACAATATTATCAAAAACTAATGACGGATCATTAATAATATTTCTAATGATATGTGTATATGATCTAGAGTGAATAGTTTCATAAAATGACCATGTTTCTACCCATGTTTCTAATTCTGGAATTGATATAATTGGTAATAAAGAAACATTAGGACTACGACTTTGTATAGAATCCAATAATGTTTGATATTTTAAATTACTAAGAAAAATATGTTTTTCTTTTTCTGATAAAGTTAAGTAATCTATTCTATCACGAGAAATATCAATTTCTTCAGGTCTCCAAAAAAAAGACAATTGTTTTTCAATTAATTTTTCAAAAAAAATGTATTTTTGTTGATCAAATCTAGAAATATTGACAGGATTACCGAAAAACATTGGTTCTATTAATTGATTATTTTTTAATTGAGAGAATGTTGTATATAACATAATTTATTTACCTAATCTATATACTAATTTTTTAAATTTTACAAGCACCACTATCACAATCATTATTATTTGTTAATGTTTGATTTAAAATATTTATATTATTATCACGTGTATTTTGATAGTATAAAGTTTTTATTCCTAATTTATAAGAAATTAATAGATCTTTTATTAATTGTTGCATAGGTATTTTACCAGATAAAAATTTACTAGGATCATAATTAGTATTAGTAGAAATTGATTGATCAATAAATTTTTGCATAATACTAACTAGTTTTAAATAACCATAATTATTAGGTAAATTCCATAATAATTCATAAAAATTACGTAATTTAATCGCTTCAGGTATAACTTGTTTTAATATACCATCTTTTGATGCTTTAATTGTTACAAAACCTCTTGGTGGTTCTATTCCATTTGTTGCATTTGAAATTTGTGAAGAAGTTTCAGATGGCATAATAGCAGATAAAGAAGAATTTCTTAAACCATATCTTTTAATATTCTTACGTAATTCTTCCCAATTATAATATAATGGTTCATTAACTATATTATCAACATCTTTTTTATAAGTATCTATAGGTAAAATACCATTATAATAATTTGTTTCATTAAACCAAGAACACATACCTTTTTCTTTTGCTAAATCGCAAGATGCTTTTAGTAAAAAATATTGCATAGCTTCAAATGTACGATGTGTTAATTTGTTAGCACTACCATCAGAATAGCGAACGCCATTTTTTGCCAAATAATATGCAAAATTAATTACTCCAATGCCTAACGATCTTCTATTTATAGTACTAATTTTTGCTGCAGGAATCAGATAATGTTGATAATCTATTAATTCATCTAATGCACGAACAATTAATGCTGCTAATTCACTAAAATCGTTTAAATCTTGTATTTCTCCTAAATTAAAAGCTGATAAAGTACATAATGCTACTTCACCATTATTATCATATATATCTTCTAATGGTTTGGTTGGTAAAACTATTTCTAAACATAGATTAGATTGTTTAATTGGAGCAATTTTTGGATTAAATGAGCTATGAGTATTACAATGATCAACATGTTGTATATATATTCTACCAGTAGATGTTCTTTCTTTCATCATTAAAGAAAATAATTCCCTAGCTTTAATATAACCATGACGAATTTTTTTATTTTTTTCGTACTTTTCGTACAAGTATTTAAATTTTTTTTGATCAGAAAAAAATGCATCATATAAATCTGGCACGTCAGAAGGACTAAATAAAGTTATGTATTTATCATCAATTAATCTTTGATACATTAGCTTATTTAATTGTACACCATAATCTATATGTCTTACTCTATTAGTTTCAATACCTCTATTATTCTTCAAAACTAATAAGTTTTCTATTTCCAAATGCCAAATAGGATAAAAAATAGTAGCAGCTCCACCTCTTACACCACCTTGTGAGCAAGACTTAACTGCTGTTTGAAAATGTTTATAGAATGGTATACAACCAGTGTGAAATGTTTCTCCTCCTCTAATAGGACTACCTACAGCTCTTATTCGACCAGCATTTATACCTATACCAGCTCTTTGTGATATATACTTCATAATAATACTAGATGTTGCATTAATTGAATTAATACTATCATTACATTCAATTAACACACATGAACTAAATTGTTTTGTTGGTGTTCGCACACCTGACATAATTGGTGTAGGTAAAGAAATTTTAAATGTAGATATTGCATCATAAAATTTTTTTATATAATCCAAACGATTTTTTTTGTTGTAATTAGAAAATAAACAAGCAGCTATAAGAATATATAAAAATTGTGCACTTTCATATATTTTACCAGTAACTCTATTTTGTACTAAATATTTATTTTCTAACTGTTTTATTGCTACATAAGAAAAATTCATATCACGATAATGATCTATAAAATTATTCATATGTTCAAATTCATTTATATCGTAATAGTCAATAATTTTTTTATCATATTTACCTAAATTAATTAAATTTATAACATGATCATATAATTTAGGTGGATTAAATTTACCATATGCTCTTTTTCTTAAGTTAAACATTACTAATCTTGCTGCTAAATATTGATAATTAGGATATTTATAAGATATTAAATCAGCAGTTACTTTAGTTAAAATTTCATGAATATCAATAGTTTTGATACCATTATATAGTTGTGTATAAGAATAGTGCTCTATTTTTTTTATAGAAATATTATTTAATCCAATAGATGCTCTATGAATAACTCGTTTAATTTTGTTAAAATTAATACGCTCTTTATCACCATTTCGTTTAATTACTAACATAATATAATTAATTATATAAATTATTTAATTATTTTAATATTTTATAAATTGTAATTACTTAATTAGATAATTATTAATATTGACGTATTGTATAAACTATATAATTAACGCTAATATTTTTTGATAAATAAAAGTTATTAGTCAATGGATTATATTTTATTCCTATAATCCCTTTTTCATATAATGTTGTTTCATTTATCCAACTAAGTAATTCAGATGGTTTGATTAATTTATTAAAACTATGTGTACCTTTAGGTATGAAATTTAATATATTTTCTGCTATTAGAATTGAAAGTAACCAAGATTTAAAGTTACGATTTATTGTAGAAAAAAATACTTTTCCCCCAGGTTTAACTAATTGAGCACATTGATTAATTAATTTAATTGGTTGATTTGTATGTTCTAATACTTCCATACAAGTAATAATATCATACATATTTTTATGACTATTAGTATGTTCTTCAATAGTTTGTTGAACATAGTTTATTTTTAATTTATTAATAATCATATGAGATTTAGCTATATTAATTAATTTACTACTAATATCTATACCAGTAACATTTGCACCTTCTAATGCCATACTTTCTGATAAAATACCACCACCACACCCAACATCTAGTATATTTTTATTGTTTAAATCATCTACATTCATTATAATATAATGTAAGCGTACAGGATTAATTTTATGTAATAATCTGAAATTACCATTGATATTCCACCAATCATCAATATTATAATTAAATATATTTGTACTATTATAATTTTTATAATTATTAATCATATAAATTTATTAAATTAATATTTTAAATGTAATTTTTGTAAAAATTAATATAACATATTATATTTAGTTTTTAATATAATATTTATATTAAAATAAATATTAATAATTAATATTAAGATATTAAGGATTATATTTATGTCAAATTCTAATAATAAACTTATAAAAATTAGTATTGAAGAAGAACTAAAAAATTCTTATTTAAATTATGCTATGTCAGTTATTATTAGTAGAGCTTTACCAGATGCTAGAGATGGGTTAAAACCAGTACATCGTAGAATATTATTTGCTATGTATAAATTAAATAACTTATATAATAAACCATATAAAAAATCTGCTCGTATTGTTGGTGATGTAATTGGTAAATACCATCCTCATGGTGATATTGCTGTATATGATACTATAGTACGTATGGCACAATCATTTTCCTTACGTTATTTATTAATAGATGGACAAGGTAATTTTGGATCAGTAGACGGTGATGCAGCAGCAGCTATGAGATATACTGAGATTCGTATGACTAAATTGGCTAGTGAATTATTAACTGATATAGAGAAAGATACTGTTGATTTTATATATAATTATGATAATACAGAAAAAATTCCTAAAGTTATGCCAACTAAGATACCTAACTTATTAATTAATGGATCTTCAGGTATAGCTGTTGGTATGGCAACTAATATTCCACCACATAATGTTTCTGAGGTAATTAATGGATGTTTAGCTTATATTAATAATGAAAATATTTCTAATGAAGATTTAATAAAATATATTCCCGGACCAGATTTTCCTACAGCTGGTATTATTAATGGTAAACAAGGTATTATTAATGCATATCGTACTGGTAGAGGTATTATATATATTAAAGCAAAAACTAATATAGAATTAGATAGTAAAACTGGTAGAGAAAATATAATTATATATGAAATACCTTATCAAGTTAATAAAACTCGTTTAATTGAAAAAATTACTGAACTAGTAAAAGAAAAAAAAATAGATGGTATTAGTAATTTACGTGATGAATCTGACAAAGATGGTATGCGTATAGTAATTGAAATAAAAAGAGATAATAGTAGTCAAATAGTATTAAATAATTTATATTCTTTAACTCAATTACAAACATCATTTGGTATTAATATGGTTGCTTTATATCAAGGTAAACCAAAAACAATGTCTTTAAAAGATATGATATCTATTTTTATAGATCATAGACGTGAAGTGATTACTAGAAGGATAAATTTTGAATTACAACAAGCTTATAATACAATTAATTTTTTGGAAGCAATGATTATAGTAGTATTTAACGTTAATCTAATTATTGATATTATCAAAAAATCTAATACTAGTAACGATGCAATTAATATTTTAATTAATAAGTCATGGGAATGTAATTTTTTCATTAAAAATAATATTAATAATAACAATAATTATATTTTAACTAAAAAACAAGCTAAATATATATTAGATTTACGTTTAAGTAGATTAACTAAATTAGAAAAAACAAAATTGATTAATGATTATGATAAAACTTTATCATTAATAAAAAATTTATGTGGTATAAAAGAAGATCCAAATAAACTAATGTTAGTTATTACTAACGAATTAAATGAAATAAAAAAACAATACGATGATAAAAGAAAAACTGTAATTTTAGATAGTATAATAAGCATGAAAACTGAAGATTTTATAAATCAGGAAGATGTTTTAGTTACTTTATCTTATTATGGTTATGTAAAATATCAACCATTAACTGATTATTCTACAAATAAAAGAGGTGGTAAAGGAAAATTAGCTACTATTATAAAAGAAAAAGATTTTATTAGTTGTCTACTAGTTGCTAATACTCATGATACAATACTATTATTTTCTAGTACGGGAAGAGTATATCATATGAAAGTTTATCAGTTACCAGAATTCAGTAGTGATTCTAGAGGTAGACCAATAGTTAATTTATTACCATTAGAAGTAAATGAACGAATAACTACTATTTTACCATTAAAAGAATATAATTATGAATATTATGTATTAATGGCAACTGCTAATGGAATAGTTAAGAAAACAATGTTAAAGGAATTTAGTAATCTACGAAGTACAGGAATTATAGCAATAAATTTAAATCATGGTGATGAATTAATAGGAGTAAATTTAACAAATGGTAATAACGATGTAATGTTATTCTCATCTTATGGTAAAGTTGTTAGATTTCCAGAAGCTCAAGTTAGAAATATAGGAAGATCTACTATAGGTGTAAAAGGCATTAGTTTATCTAAAAATGATAAAGTAGTTTCATTAATAATACCTAATGGTAACGGTGCAATATTAACTGTTACTCAAAATGGTTATGGAAAACGAACAAATCAAATTGAATATCCTACTAAATCTAGAGCTACTAAAGGAGTTATATCAATTAAAGTAAATTCAAGAAATGGTAAAGTTATAGGTGCTGTACAAGTTAATGATGAAGATCAAATTGTTATGATTACTAGTAATGGTAAACTATCACGTACTCGTGTTTCTGAAGTTAGTATTATTGGTCGTAATACTCAAGGAGTCGTATTAACAAGAGTTAAACAAAATGAAACTTTAGTTAAATTACAGCGTATAGAAAATATGATATTAAAAAATTAATAGTATTTTATTTAATTTCGTAAAAATCTATATGTATTATTAATCTTTTAAAAGGATGTAATTGTAAACTTTTTATTTTTACTTTATATTGTTTATTGTTAAAGTTTAAAAATAATACCGTTTGATCTGTAAAATCATTTTTATCTAAAAAATTTAAAAAATCATTATGATTTAGTTGAATTAAAATCAATTTAGAATTAATATCACGCATAATAGCTGGAATTTTGTTTAATCGTCTTAATTTTTTGTTGTTGATTTTACCAACAACTAATCTAGATTTAACATTTATTTTAAACATATTGACAAAATAATATTAAATAATAATATTATACTATTCCTTGAAGATGATGTTTTATTTATTTAAATAATTAATTATTTAATCTATTATTTGCTTCGTCCCAATTGATAATATACCAAAATGATTTAATATAATCTATACGACGATTTTGATATTTTAAATAGTAAGAATGTTCCCATAAATCAATACCAAATATTGGATAACCATAAACTTCTACTATAGATTTTCCCATAATAGGATTATCTTGATTACTAGTAGAACTAATTTTTAATTTATTATCATTTGTCTTTATTAACCAAGTCCATCCAGATCCAAAACAAGATAGCGCAGAACTTTCAAAGTTTTCCTTAAAATTATCTATACTTCCAAAATTTTGTTCTATCATATCTTTTATTTTACCACTAATTATTGTTCCTTGCTTTAAACCATACCAAAATAATAAATGGTTATAATGACCACCAATATTATTTTTTAATTCTATTCTTTTATTTAGGGGTATATTGTTAATGTTTTTCAATAAATCTTCTAAAGAATAATTATCAAATTCTGGTAAATTAGTTAAAATTTTATTAGCATTATCAACATAATTTTTATGATGCTTATTATAATGAATATTTATAGTATTTTGATCTATAAATGGTTCCATAGCATCATAATCATAAGGTAACAATGGTAATTTAATATTCATATCAACCTCTATAATTTAGTTTAGCAAAAAATAAAAATTAATATAATGAAGTTACTTATTATAATATAAGTAAATAATAAATTCTATTAATAACTAATTTATTTTTAAATTAATAAAATTTTTGTTAACAATTTTTCTTAAATTAATAGTATTAATATTATTATAATAATTTATTTTTACTGTTTCTTTCATTATATTTTCCCACATAAAAGATAAAAGTTTATAATTAATATAAGGAGCTTTTAATTTTATTATGTTTTCTTGTTTATATCTTAAATTATTAAGATACATTAATTTATTTAATTGTATATGCTTATTGTTAATTATATTAATACTTGATTTTAATTTACCAATATAATTAATATTCATTATCAAGTTATATTCATCATTCAAGATAATAGTAAGTTTTGATAATTCTTTTAAAAGAATGTTTAATATGTTAGCTAATTTTTTCATATATTAATTTAAATAATTATTATCTATCTACATATGATAATTATTAATTACTTCTATAATCCCATTTATTATAAATTGTACTCCCATACAAACTAATAAAAATCCAATCAAACGAGAAACAGCTTCTATACCATTACTACCAACTATGTGCATAATAGCGCTAGAGCTTCTTAATACTATCCATACTATAAAACTAATAGTAATGAATAATAATATTGGAGCTACTGTATTAACCCAAGGTGAAAAATAAACGTTATCATGAACTGTTGATACCCAACTAATAATCATAGCAATAGTACCAGGACCAGCTGTGCTAGGCATAGCTAATGGAACAAAAGCAATGTTACTACTAATTTTAGTATTATTCGACTTATTATCGTTTAATGATAAACTATACTCATCATTTTGAACAGGAAATAACATACGAAATCCGATAAAAGAAATAATTAAACCTCCAGCTATACGTAATCCTGATATGGATATACTAAAAGTGTTCATTACTGACGTACCAGCATAAAAAGCTACTAACATTATAATAAATACATAAATTGAAGCCATCCTAGCTTGGTAATTACGCTCCTCTAGTGTCATATTTTTACATAATCCTAAAAATAAAGCTACAGTAGTTAAAGGATTAACTAAAGGTAATAATACCATTAAACCAAAACCAATTGCTTTAATTAATTCAAACATATATTTCCCTAACTATATAATTAATTTAGTATTTAACTTAGCTTCATCATAATAATATAATATTATTAATTATTATATATTAATTTTTATTAAAATTAAATTAATAGTACCTTCTAAAATAACAAAAATTTAAAATAAAACTAGTTATTTCTATTTTATTAAAATAAAAATTACGAATAACTTAAATTATTTTTTGTATATTATATATTAGCCAGTATAAAATACCAGATATTAATATAGAAATTGGTAATGTTAGTAACCAAGTAATTAATATATTTTTAATTGTATTTAATTGTATTCCTTTACCATCAGTTAACATAACTCCCATAATAGCTGACGATACTATATGTGTAGTAGATACAGGCATTCCTGTATAACTTGCTACTCCTATAGATAATGCTGCAGTTGTTTGAGTAATAAATCCATGTGCATACGTTATATTACTTTTACCTATTCTTTCTCCTATAGTAATAGATACTCTTTTCCACCCAATCATAGTACCTAATGATAAAGCTATAGCAACAATGATAATAATCCATTCTGGAGCATATTCTATATTATTTAGTAAAATAATTTTTATATCCAATAATAATTTTTTATCATAATTATCTATGTCAGATAACTTTATTAATTTACTGATATTATCAGTAATATCTATTAATAGATCATGTAAATAAAATCTTTGATTATTACTTAATTGACTGTAACTACTTAAATTATTTAATAAATTATTAGCATATTCTATATGTTTTAGTATTACAGAATTGCAATAAAATTTATTTTCTTTATTAAAATAAATGAAATTTTTTCTATCTTTATTATAAATAGTATATAAATTATTATTTAAAGTGCATCTTTTATTATAAAAATTCTTTAAATCTAAAATAGCATGTTTTGTATGTAAAATGTCATAATTATTAGCATTCATGTTCAAAATAAAATTTACCGGAGTAATACTAATTAATATTAACATAATTAATCCTATACCTTTTTGACCATCATTAGCTCCATGAGAAAAACTAACTCCAGCAGAAGATAATACCAATATTAATTTTAGCCACAACGGTGGTTTTTTATTTTTTAAAGAATCTAATTTATTAAAATCATTAGGTGTTGAATATATAATTTTATATTTTCCTTGATCAGAAAAACAAATTTTTAGAATTAAAATTAAACAAATAGATAATATAAAACCGATAAATGGTGAAATAACTAATGAAGTAAATATTTCTAATAATTTAGGTATATTTAATGCTTCTAAAATAGAATGATTATTAATAATTGAATTAGTAATGCTTACACCAATAATTGATCCAATTAAAGTATGTGAACTAGAAGCAGGTAATCCAAAATACCAAGTACTGATATTCCATATAATGGCTGATAGTAACATAGAAAATAACATAACTAATCCATGTGTTGAACTAATACTAGTTAGTAATTCTATTGGTAATAAATGAACAATAGAGTAAGCCACACTAAGTCCACTGAGCATTACCCCATAAAAATTAAATAAACCAGACATAATAACTGCTGTTTTTACTTTTAATGCATTAGTATAAATAATTGTAGTTATTGCATTTGCTGTATCGTGAAAACCATTAATTATTTCATATATTAAAACAAGAATGAGTGCAATAATAGATACTATATAAATTGGTAATTCAATATTATTAATTACATGAAACATATATAATCAACACATTAAATATTATTATTAACTATATGTTTATGGTATAAATAGTTATTAATTGAAATTAATAAAATAATTAAATATAAACTAATTTTTTAATTGAAAAACTGTATATTATCGTACTAAATAATACATTCAATATCAACTAATAATAAATTATAAAATTATGATATTTAAATATGATACTAATCATTAATACAAATATTGATCAATTAATGTAATTAGTAATTTAAATTATTAAATGCTAATATTCTAATTCATGTTAGTATTATAGTACATATTAATTATTTATAGTAACGGAATTAATAATTATAATATTATGGTTTTATTATATTTAGGATATAGTTACTAATCATAATTGCTATTAACGATTATTAAAGATTTTAAAGTAATATGATTATCTACTGTAATAAAAAATATTACTTATCTGTTAATAGAATATTTTAATATTAAAAGCGTAAGTTATATAAAATATTTATAAATTTTATATGATAAATCTATTTAAATAATTAATAATTTAATGTTATGGAGATATTACAAAATGAGTAGTAACAAACCAATTTATCGTATACAGTTTATTAATAATGGTAAAAATTACCAACTTTTCGTTCGAGAATTAAATCAAAGTTCAATTTTTGGATTTATAGAAATAAGTAAGTTTGTCTTTAGTAAAAATAATAGTTTAGTTGTAGATCCTTCAGAAGAAAAATTAAAAACTGAATTTAGTGATGTTAATTTAAGTTATGTGCCTATACAAGCAGTAATTCGTATCGATATAGTAACAGAAAATGGTAGTGCTCGTATATCTGAATTATCAGATAATGTTACTATATTTCCATATTTATCTAAAAAAATAAAATAAATAATTTAACTTAAAATATTGTAACTATTTTAATTTTTTAACTATTTTTATAATATAATCTATAAGCTATATTTTTAGTTAGTTTTTTCTTATACAATATCCATGTTGTAGGTACTTCTATATTCGTTTGAATTTTAGATTCAACATAAATTAAAGAAAAATTAGATAGTATATTTCTTTTGTTTATTACATTAATAGTTGTGTTAACTAAATTAGTTTTAAATGGTGGATCAATAAACACTATATCAAATTTTTTATTGGTATTACTTAACCATCTTAGTGCATTAGTGTAAATAATATTTACTAATTTTACAGATAAATTCACTCTATTATATAATAATTGCTTAAAAATAAAAAGGTTATTTTCTAATGAAGTTATACAATAAGCTCTACGAGATATAGCTTCAAAAGATAATATACCACTACCAGCAAAACAATCTAGACAATTAGCATCAATTATTATTTTACTTAACCAATTAAATAAAATTTGTCTACTAATGTTGGTAGTAGGTCTAACTAATGGATGATTAATTGTTTTAATTGTGCGACCTTTTAAATATCCACCAGTAATAACTATTTTATTTTTTTTAATTTTCATGTTTTGTTTACTAAATCTATATGTTATCTTAAAATAAGATTGTTTGTTATTACTTTAATAATTTATTAATCATTTAATAAATATAATTTTAACATAGGTATGAGTAGATATGACAAACATAAATTTATTTAAAAGATTAAAATTTAGTTTGAAAAAAACTAAAGAAAAATTAATAAATAACATTAAAGATATTTTTTCTTCTAAAAGAAACAAAAATGATGTCTTAAAAAGACTTGAATATCATTTAATTAATTCTGATATAAATATTAATGTAGCAAGAAATATTATAAGAGGAATCCATAAATATAATTTAAACGAAAATAATATATTATCAATCGTAAAAAAACAAATGATAAGTTTATTAGAGCCTATTAGTAAACCAATAATTTTCTCTAAATATAAACCATTTGTAATTTTATTAGTTGGTATTAATGGAGTTGGAAAAACTACTACTGCTGGTAAATTATCATGGTTTTACAAAAAACAAAATAAAAAAATATTATTGGTAGCTGGTGATACTTTTAGATTAGCAGCTATAGAACAACTAAAAATTATAGGTAAAAGTATATCTGTACCAGTAATATCACAGAATACTGGATCTGATTCAGGATCAGTAGTATTTGACGCAATTAAATCAGCTCAAGCAAAAAAAGTTGACCTAGTTATAATAGATACAGCTGGTAGATTACAAAATAAACTATTTTTAATGAATGAATTAAAAAAAATTATTACAATAATAAACAAATTAACCAATAATAATATTTTTGATATAATCTTAGTAATAGATGCAAACACTGGTCAAAATGCTCTTAATCAAGTTACTAATTTTTATAAATACTTAAATGTTAATGGAATGATATTAACTAAATTAGATAGTACTGCTAAAGGAGGAATAATATTCAATATATCAAATATATTTAATATACCATTAAGATTTATAAGTACTGGAGATCGTATTGATGATTTACAATTCTTTGAACCCAATAGTTTTGTAAATGCTTTATTTGATCGATAAAATATTAATATAAAATATATTTATTTATTATTCATTAAATGAATTATTAGTTAATTATGATTAATTAAAGTATTATGACAAAATATTACAGATTAATTATTATTTAAATAATAAAATAGATGAATAAAAAAAGTAAATACTTAATTAACTTACCGAATAGTATAGATAATTATATAAGAATTGCTAATTCTTATCCAATACTAACTGCAGAAGAAGAATATGAATTAGCCAAACAATTTTATTTTAACAGAAATTTAGAAGCAGCTAAAAAATTAATATTATCACATTTAAGATTTATTATACACATAGCACGTAACTATTCTGGTTATGGATTATTACAATCTGATTTAATTCAAGAAGGTAATATAGGATTAATGAAAGCAGTATATAGATTTAATCCAGAAATAGGAGTTAGATTAGTTTCATTTGCTATTCATTGGGTCAAAGCAGAGATACATGAATATGTTTTAAAAAATTGGCGTATAGTTAAAGTAGCCACTACAAAAGCACAAAGAAAATTATTTTTTAATTTACGTAGAACAAAGCAACATATTAAGTGGTTAAATAAGAATGAATTAGATTCTATTGCCAAAAAACTTGGTGTATCTAAAAAAGATGTTATTGAAATGGAATCAAGAATGTTTACAAAGGATATGACTGTTGATTTTGATCCAGAAGATGATAATAAAAATAATCAAACATCACATTATTCAGTATTTCACTTATGTGATAAATCATCAGATTTTACTGATATAATAGAAAAAAATAACTGGGACAATCATGCTTCCAACAAGTTAAATAAAGCATTAAGTAGATTAGATAAGAGAAGTAGAGATATTATTTATGCTCGTTGGTTAGTAGATAATAACAATAGAATTACATTGAAAGAACTTGCTAATAGATATGGTGTTTCTGCAGAACGAGTAAGACAATTAGAAAAAAACGCAATGCGTAAAATTCGTATAGAAATAGAATCATAATAAAATTATTAAAATTAAAATAAGTTATTTAGTACTTTTAGATGTTTTATTTAAAAAATAAAATTATAAAATTAATTTTATTTAAATCTTATGTTAATTTAGTATTTTTACTATCTAAAAATGGTCTTAAATTTATAGAAAACCATAATTAATTTAAAATAGATTTTTTAATAAAAATAGACTATATAGATTTAATTTGTTTTTTTATTATATGTTAATGATTATTATAATATATATTCTTTGTATAAACCAAAATTTATTTAATAAAATAATAGTTCTTATTAAGAAGAATTATTTTCACAAATTTAACCATAATAATTATAATTATTATATATTCAATATAATTTTGAATAAAATAATTAATGATAAAAATAAGTTTAAATCGATATTATTTTTTATATAATTATATATTAATGTATTGGTTAAAATAATTAGTTATTGATTTTAATATGAGTATAATTAATGTTAATAAAAAAATACTAAAAGATTATTGTTAATATTTTATACAATAATTTACTATAAATTATACGAATTTATACCAAAAAATAAATCTATTATTTTTAAGTTTTTTACTAAAATAGTTTTTTACTTTTTAAAAAAGTAATATAAATTCTTTAGGTAAAAGATTAAGATTAGTTTGAAGAACTAGATCTAATTTGGATAAAATTTAGGCAAATGTTATCCACTAGATATGATATTTTTCCAATAAGTATAATTAAACAACTAACTATGTTATAGAATAAAGTTAATTCATCAAATAAATTAGTTACAGCTGATTATATAAAATCTGTAATAGGTAATAATATTAATCTTTAGTTTAATAATTTTGAATATAAATCAATAGCATCAGCCTCAATTGTACAAGTACATACTGCAAGTTTAAAAAATGGTCAAGAAATCATTGTAAAAATTATACGCCCAGATATTTTACCAATTATTAAAATTGATATAAATCTTATGTATATAATAGCTAAATTAATAATAATTATTATTCCAAGTTTTAAAAGATTTAAATTAAAAGATATAATATCAGAATACGAAAGAACTATACTAAATGAATTAGATTTACTTAAAGAAACATCTAATGCAATAAAATTAAGAAATAATTTTAAAAATAGTAAAATATTGTATATACCTAAAGTTTATCCTAACTTTTATAAAAAAATTTTTATGGTTATGGAACATATATATTGTATACTAATAAATAGTATAAGAAAATTAAAAAAATGTGGTATAAATATGAAATTATTAGCTGAATATGAAGTACAAATATTTCTTACACAAGTTTTTCGTGATAGCTTTTTCACGGTGATATGCATCCAGGAAATATATTAGTTAATATCACACAACCAAATAAACCAAAGTATATTAGTATAGATTATGGAATAGTTGGATATTTAAATAAAAAAAGATAAGTACTATTTAGTAGAAAATTTAATTGCGTTTTTAATCATGATTACCGTAAAATAGCAGAGTTACATATTAATGATTATGGATTGGTTTCATTAAAAACAAACATTTATGATTTAGAATTTGCTACTCGTTATATTTGTGAACTATGTTTTAAAAACCATTATCAGAAATATCTTTTAGTAAGATTTTATTTAATTTATTTAAAATTACAAAAAAATTCAATATGATAATTCAACCAAGATTAGTTTTTTACAAAAAACTATGTTATCTATATATAGAAAATATAGGTAAACAACTATATCCACAATTAGATTTATGGAAAACAGTTAAACTATTTTTAGAAAATTGATTAAAACATTAAATTAATATATTTAATATAATATCCAATATAAAAAAATATACCTAATATAATAATTTATTTACCAGAACTACTAATAAATAATATTACAAATTATAAATTTATAATGCACGATATCAAAAAATTATCAAATAATATAAAATTTTATAATAAAAATGTAGTAAATATTATTATATATTATCACATAGTATGAATTTAATAGTTATTATTAATTTACTAAGTATAAAAACATTTATATTAGTACTATTTTAATTTTTATTAGTATAATATTAACAGTAACAAATTTAAGATATTATAAAAATAATTAATATAATTTATTAATAATGTTTAAAGATTTAAAAAGTTTTCTAAAAATTTTAGAATACAAAAAACAAATACGAGTTATTAGTAAATTAATAAGTCCATTTTTAAAAGTTACAGAAATATCTAGAAGAGTACTAAAAAACGGGCCAGCTTTGTTATTTAACAATATTAAAGGACATAATATTCCATTACTGTGTAATCTGTTTGGCTCAATAGATAAAATCCTATTAGGATTAGGCATAAATAAAAAAGAAAAATTATGTGATATAGGTAATTTAATAGTATTTTTACAATCACCAACCCCACCAGATAGTTTTTATGATTTAATGAAAAGAATACCAAATTTCGTCAAATATTTAATATGCCAACCAAAATAGCTAAATTAACTTCATGTCAAGAATTAGTTTTGAAAGACAGTGATGTTGATTTAAATAATATCCCTATTATGCATTGTTGGCTTAACGATGCTAGACTACTAATTACTTGGGGAATTAATATAACAAAAGGATTAAGTGGTAGACAAAATTTAGGAGTTTATAAGCAACAAGTAATTAATAAAAATAAAGTTATAATACGCTGGCTCCACCAAAGAGATAGAGCATTAGATTTTAAAAAATGGCAGAAATTAAGCAATGATAAAAAATTTCCTGTAGCTATAGCAATAGGAATTGATCCAGCTACTACCATATCAGCAGTAGCTCCATTACCAAGTACATTATCAGAATATTCTTTTGCTGGTTTATTAAGAAAACAAAAAACAGAATTAGTAAAGTGTATATATTGTGATTTACAAGTACCTGCTAACGCAGAAATAATTTTAGAAGGTTATTTAAAATCTAATTACACAGCTACAGAAGGTCCTCATGGTAATCATACAGGATACTATAATGAAAAAAGATCAACTCCTAGTATTAACTATTACACATATAACTAAAAAAATAATACTATTTATCATTCTACCTATACTAGTAGACTTCCAGATGAACCATCAAAAATTAGTGAAGCTTTAAATGAAATATTTATTCCAATAATTAAAAATAAGTTTCCGGAAATAAAAGATTTTTATTTACCATCTTCTGGATGTTCTTATAGATTAGCAATAGTTTCTATAAAAAAAGAATATATTGACAGGCTAAAATAATTATGATTGGTATTTGGTTATTTTTAAAATAATTTATGTATAATAAATATATTATTGTATATGATGATGATATAAATATCTGTAAATGGGATGATGTAATATGGGTAATAACCATACGTACTGACCCAATAAGAGAATATTATAATATTAAATAATATGCCAATAGATGATGGTTAGGAGAAGTAGATCGTAAATTGGGTAAAATTAATTAATATGGACAAAAGTGTGAAAAAAAGATTGACCAAATATGGCAAAAATTAAATATATAATTAAAACTATTAAATAATAAATTACAATATGTCTATTGTAGAATGCACATTACATTCATTAAAAAAAATTGCTAAATTTACTTATCGGGTACGTTTAAAATCGATAAATAATATTACTTTTGCAGCAGGACAATATTTATTATTATTGATAAATAATAATAGATATCCATTTTCCTTAGCATCATCACCATTAAACAAAGATTTTATAGAATTACATATTGGATCATCAATATTTAATCAAAAAATAATCGACATAATTAGTTATATATCACATAAAAAAATTATATTAGTAGATATACCTTATGGAAATGCATGGTTAAGAATTAATAGTTATCCAATCATGATAATAGTTGGAGGAACTGGTTTTTCTTATGCTCAATCTATACTATTTACGATTATTAAACAACAACCTAACAAAAAAATAATATTTTATTGGGGCGTAAAAAATGTTTATGATTTTTATAGTTTAAATAAACTCAATCTAATTAGTAATAGATTAAATAATATTTTAATTAAATTAATAGTAGAAAATCATAATAATATATGGAAAAATAAAACAGGAACGGTTTTAGATTTACTAAAGTATTATAAAACTGATATAAAAAAATATGATTTATATATGGCTGGTCCATATAACATGATTACTAATATAATAAAATTTTTTAGTATATACAGAGATATCGCACCTAAAAATATTTTTAGCGATATTACTTTTAGTAATAAAAAACCATAATTTTTTTACAATAAATCAACTTGACATAATGAAAAAACAGTGTACG
>JAOBJN010000003.1 GCA_025728475.1 Candidatus Lightella neohaematopini | reverse complement strand
TAACTGATACTAATTGCCCGTGAGAATTTAACCTTATAACACCTAAGTTGTTTTAAATTTATAAACCTGATAATAATAACGCAATAGATCAACCTGAATCCATTCCGAACTCAGAAGTTAAATGTTGTGGTGCCGATGGTAGTGTAGAGTAATTCTATGTGAGAGTAGGAAATTATCAGGTTTTTATTTATATCAATAATTTTATTATCTTATCAAAATTAATTTTCTGTATTTTGTTTATTAAATTACGTATTTTAATAGGATAGTCGGCAATAATTTGTATATCATTATAATGTTTAATTAATTTTGTATAATTATTAATATTGTTTAATTCTATATTATTTTCTTTAGATAAGAATTGTTGTGGATCATAGATTAACAACGCATTTTCTAAATCTAACTGCCATGATCTTATATTAAGATTATTGCTAGTTAACATACACCATTCATTATCAATCCAAATACCTTTAATATGAAATGAATTATATTTATTTTTCCATATTTTAATTATTAAATCTCCGTGATTAATATAATTTTGTAATTTTATCATAATATTACGAAGATTTATTTCATATAAGTATGGTATAATATTTATTATGTGAAAATTATTATCTTTTTCAGGAACATAAAAATCACTAGCTGTTTTGTCACTAACAATAATTTCTACAGTTATACCGAGATTTAATACATCAACAATACTATTGAATAGTATATTAGGTATATTAAAATATGGAGTACATAAAATTATTTTTTTTTGGGCAGAATAAATAAGGTGATGAATAGTCTTATTTAATAAATTATATTTACCTAAACCAACTAATGGAATAATTGATAATTTATTATAATTAATAGTACCTAAATAATGATAATTTGCTATTCTTAAAGTTTTTCTTAATGCATAAATATTATTATTAATAATAATTTTTTTATTATTAATATTGTTCAATCTATTAATTGCTTTTGCAGTTAATAGATACTGTTGAATATAATAAACTAATGTATCAGCTAACAATTTATTCTTAATAATTCTATAACGATCATATCTACAATAATTTAGTTTTTCTAAGTAAACATTATTAATATTAGCACCACTGTAAATTACTTTATTATCAATAACGAATCCTTTTAAATGAAAAACTCCAAGATATTCCTTATTACTAATTGGAATTCCATATATTGGAATTTCTATATCTGAATTTATTTGTGCTATATAATAATACCAGTCAATATTTGTTACTGTATTACTATTACCAAATCTATTTCTTTTAGCACGATTTAAATCAACTATAATTACTATATCAAGATTATAATAATTTTTTTTAGCCTTATATAAAGTATCTAATATTAATCTACCACTACGATCACAATCAAAATATAATAATACTATATATATTCTAAATCTGGCTTTATTAATAGAATATATTAATTCTTTATTAAAATCAGTTGGTGAAAATAATGTTTTAATTTTGTTAGATGATTGAGGTATTTTTAGTAACTTTACAAGATATTGTTTATAATAATTATTAATCTTCATAAATTATTATTAATAATTTTAATTTTACACTAAAAGCTAAAACTATTATGTAGTATACAGTAAATTATATTAAATTACAAATTTATTGAAATTAGTAATTACTATTAAAATTAACGAAATATAAATTTTAATATATCTCCATCAATTATAGAATAATGCTTATTATAAATTGAGTATGGTATTTCATTTAATTTTTTAAATTTATTACTACTAGTTAGTATAAATTTATTATAATTTATTACCTTAACTTTTATAAAACCATTATAAATATCAGAGTGTATTTTTTTGGCAGCAATTAGTGCTGTAGTTCCTTGTTTTATTATCCAAGATTTTACTTCTTTATCGTTAAAGGTAAAAAAAGTAATTATATTCAATAAATTAAATGTCTTCATAAATAATTTTACTAAATTATGCTTACTTAAAATTTTATTATATATTTTATAATTCATTTTATCTAACATAGATTCTTTAATTATATGATTAATATTTTTTTCTTTCAAAAAATTAATATTTATTATTATATCTTTATTATAATCAATAGTATTTGACATATTCTGTGTATTAATTTTAGTATCATCACAATTAAAAATATAAATCATTGGTTTTAAAGTAATAAAATTTAAACCACTAACAATAATTTTTTCTTCATTACTAAATTCTAATGTTTTTAACATTTTGTTATTACTCAAACATGATATTAATTTATTATAAATCTTTATGATATTTTTATTAGTAATATTATATTTTAATTTACTTAATAAATTTTCACATTTAATTAAATCATAGAGAATTAATTCCATATTAATTATATCAATATCTTCTGTTGGTGAAACACGATTATATATATGATGAATACTATTTTTTTTAAAATTACGTACTACATGATAAATAATATTAACTTTATATAATTGTTCTAATATTTTTTCTCCTAAACCGATACCATTAGCAGCATTTTTAATTAAACCAGCAGTATCAATTAATTGAATTTTAGAACATAATATATTATTAATATTAATAATATTAGCTATTTTATATAAACGATGATCATATAAATTAACAATTCCTACATTAGGATTAATTGTGCAAAATGGATAATTGTCTGTTCTAACTTGGTTATTAGTTAATAAATTAAATAAAGTTGATTTACCAATATTAGGTAATCCTATAATACCACATCTAATATACATTAAATTTTAATTAATATTATTTTTAGTTAATTGAATTAATTTATTATGTTTAAAAATAAATTTACTAATATTACATTTATCCAAATAAATAATATGTCTAATATTTTTTATTATTGAATTAAAAGTATATTTCATTATTTTTAGTTCTTTATTAGACATATCAGATAACAAAAAATTAATTACTTTATTTTTATTTCCTGGATGTCCAATACCAATTTTAATTCTATATAAATTATTATTATTAAGTGTTAACACAACATTTTTTACACCATTATGACTAGTATTATTTATTTTTTGTTTAAATCTTATTTTACCAAGTGGTAAATCTAATTCATCATGAATAATTAATATCTCATTTATTTTAATATCATAAAAATTAGCTACAGCAAGTAATGATTTACCATTCATATTAATATATGTCATTGGTAATAATAAATATACATTATAATTATCTATTTTGAATTTACTAATATAACTAAATAATTTTACATCTTTTTTAAAGATTAAATTATTATACCTAGCAAAGGTACAAATAAATTTTGCTCCAACATTATGTCTATTATTTTTGTATGGTAATCCATAATTAGATAATCCAATAATTAACTTAATCATTTTACTTCAAACATCTCTGATATTGATTCTTCACTATTAATACGTCTAATTGCTTCTGCCAACATATTAGCTAAAGTTAATATCTTAATATTAGATAATAATTTTATTGTTGATGTTAGTGGTATTGTATCACATACAATTAATTCATCAATTACAGAATTTTTAATATTATAATAAGCATTACCAGAAAATACTGGATGTGTAGCGTATACAAATATTCTTCTAGCTAAATGTTTTTTTAAAATATTAGCAGCTTCACATATAGTACTAGCAGTATCAATCATATCGTCAATAATTAAACAATCACGATGAGAAACATCACCAATAACATTCATAACTTGAGCTATATTAGCTTTTGATCTTCTTTTATCAATAATAGCAATATCAATATCATTAAGTAATTTAGCTATAGCACGTGCACGAATAACTCCTCCAATATCTGGAGATACAATAATAGGATTATATAACATTTTTTTACGTATATCATCAATTAATACAATACTACCAAAAACATTATCTACAGGAACTGTAAAAAATCCTTGTATTTGTTCAGTATGTAAGTCAACAGTAAGAATGCGATCAACACCAACACTAGATAAAAAATCAGCAATAACTTTAGCAGTAATAGGTACTCTAGATGATCTAACTCTTCTATCTTGTCTAGCATAACCAAAATATGGTATTACGGCAGTAATTCTTCTAGCAGAAGCTCTTTTTAAAGCATCGATCATCAAAATTAATTCCATAATATTATCATTAGTTGGAGCACATGTAGATTGAATAATAAAAATATCATCACCTCTTACATTTTCATTAATTTGTATATTAATTTCACCATCACTAAAACGACCTATAAACGCATTACTAACACTTAATTTTAAGT
Organism: Candidatus Lightella neohaematopini; assembly: GCA_025728475.1. Taxonomy (GTDB): domain Bacteria; phylum Pseudomonadota; class Gammaproteobacteria; order Enterobacterales; family Enterobacteriaceae; genus Lightella; species Lightella neohaematopini_G. The sequence goes on along the minus strand of JAOBJN010000003.1, from coordinate 71,643 downwards.
TAGCAGCAATATGATATGCTAATTGTGTGGTAGCACTTCCAGAAAATAACTTTATATTAGACATATATAATTCCAAATAAAATACTAATAACTAAATATTTTCTTATTTTTAAGAATGCTATGTAACGGTGAAATATTTTTACTTTTAGCTACAAAACCTTTTACTTCACTAGGCTTTTTAAATAAAATAGAATAGGCTATATTTTGATTATCACATTCAGCAAATATACATGATCCAGTTCCGGTTAATCTGGCAGGAACATATTGTGATAACCATAAAATATATTTTTTTATTATTGGGAATTTTTCGACTACTATACTTTCAAAATCGTTATAATATTTACCATATAATAATTCTGTATGAGTTTTCATTACAGAGTAATTATTAGTATTAACATAACTGAATACTTTAGTTGTAGAAATTTCTATTGGAGGTATAATAATTATATACCATTTTTCTTTTAAAGATATTGGAGTATTTATATCACCTATACCTTCAACTATAGCTGTATGACCATATATAAACAGTGGCACATCAGTACCAAGTAACAAACCTATTTTTGCTAAATTAGATAATGTTAAATTACAATGCCAAATTTTATTCAAAGTTAATAATATTGTAGCAACGTTAGATGAAGCTCCACCTAATCCACTACCTATAGGAATAAATTTATTTATTTTAATATGTATTCCAAAATACTTATTAATACATCTGTTTTTTAAACAGAAATATTTTAGCAATTTTACTGCTTTTATAATTAAATTATTTTGTGAAATTATTTTATTAGTATTACTAGATAAACTAATAATATTATTTTTAGTTACAGTAATATTAATTATATCACTATAATTAATAAACTGTACAACTGTTTGTAATTTATGATAACCATTATTTTTACAACCTATAATATGTAATAATAAATTAATTTTCGCTGGTGATGGTAAACAATAATTAGTCATTTTTGTTATATTATCCAATTATAAATTTTAATCTTTATATTAACATCATTACAAGATAATTCTATATATTTTGATAATACAACCATATTATTATGATAATAATTATGTCTACTATAAATTATATTCCACAAATTATTATTATCATATAATGTAGCTTTATTTAAATAACCATATTTATTCAAAATAAACTTTTGATTGTTGTTAATTATACCTAAAACTATTTGATTTAAATATTTAAAAGGTACATTAATATTAAATAATTCTTTTATAATTATATCTGGTGATTGTTGATAATAAAAAACATTATTATTTATAATTAATTTTGTAGTATTATTTATAACGTTTAAACATAATTTAATAGTATTAAATTGATTAGTTAAAACAAATCTGTAATTATTTTTATTAATTTGTTGCCAATGAAAATTAGCACTAATATTATATTGTTTTGATATATAAGTAATTAACCCATTTAATTTATAATGTTTAATATTTAGTAGTAGTTGTTGTTGATGATTCCAATTATAATAATTATTATTAATTATTTTCATATCATTATGACATGCACTAAATAAACTTAAGTATGTAATAATTAATAACTTACTAAAATAATTTGTAAAATTTTTACTCATTATATCTTTTGTTTACATGATAGTTATTATAACATTAGCTTTAACTAAAAAATTAAAATTACATTGATGTGATTTTATCATTAATTATAATTTTAACAATAGATTAGTAATTATAATTATATGTACTAATTTTTAAACTAATTTATTATATATTAATTATGGATAAAAATTTAATAACAAAACTACATAATAAAAAACATCGTTTTAATGAAGTTGAAATTTTATTAAGCAAAAAAAACATTATTTCTAATAAAAAACTATTTTTAACTTTATCAAAAGAATATAATGAATTAGCAAAAATAGTAAAATATTTTAAACAATGGTTAAACATAAATGAAAATATAAATAATACTAAAAAGTTAATTAATAATTTTGAACTAAAAGATTTAGTTATAGAAGAATTACAACTATGTAATAAAAATAAATTAATAATAGAAAAAAAAATTATTAATATTCTTTCTAAAGAAGATAATATTAATCAACATGGTTGTTTTTTAGAAATTAGAGCTGGTACTGGAGGAAATGAAGCATCATTATTTGCTAGCGACTTATTATATATGTATAGTCAATTTAGTGAAAATAAAAATTGGAATACTGAAATAGTCAATACTAATTATAATTATTTAGGTGGTTATAAGGAAATAATAATTAAAATAAATAATAAAAATGCTTATAATTATTTAATGTTTGAATCTGGTGGACATAGAGTACAAAGAATACCAGTTACTGAATCACAAGGACGTGTGCATACTTCTACTTGCACAGTTGCTGTGATTCCTATAGTTCAAGAATCAAAAATAGTTATTAATAATAATGATTTAAGAATTGATAGTTTCAAATCTTCTGGAGCAGGTGGACAACATGTTAATACTACTAATTCTGCTATTAGAATAACACATATACCAACAGGTATAACCGTAGAATGTCAAGATGAACGTTCTCAACATAAAAATAAAGCTAAAGCTATGTCTGTTTTAGTAGCAAGATTAAATAATTTAAAACTAAAAGAAAAACAAAAAAAAGAAATTTTTACAAGAAGAATTTTATTAGGTAGTGGAGATCGATCTGATAGAATTAGAACTTATAATTTTCCACAACGTCGTGTAACTGATCATAGAATAAATTTAACATTATATCGTCTAGAAGATATATTTAATGGTGAATTAGATTTAATTATTCAACCATTATCTAATTTTTATTTTAAAAAATGAGTATAAATGTTGTTAATTATGATAATTGGTTAAAATATGCTAGTAATAAATTATTATTAGCAGGCATAAATAATCATAAATTAGAAGCTGAAATACTTTTAAGTAAAGTAACTAATAATGAACGTAATAAACTAATTTTATTAAAAGATAAAAAATTAACATATAAGCAATATAATAAATTAATGCAATTAACCTTTAGAAGAATTAACAGAGAACCATTAGCATACATTTTAGGATATCATGAATTTTGGTCATTAAAAATTTATGTGTCTTACAATACAATGATTCCTAGAGCGGATACAGAATGTTTAGTAGAATATATTTTAAATTTATCATCTAATAAAAAAATGTTAGTATTAGATCTAGGAACTGGTAGTGGAATAATATCTTTAATTTTAGCAAAAGAAAAACCAAAATGGATAATTACTGGTGTTGATTACTGTATCAAAACATTAAATATAGCTAAATATAATGCTATGAAATTAAAATTGTATAATATTAAGTTTATTCTTAGTGATTGGTTTAGTAATATAAAATTTTATGATTATAATATAATTGTTAGTAATCCTCCATATTTAAAAATTAGTGATTGGCACAACGCGCAACCAGAATTATATTTTGAACCTAAAACAGCATTTTTAGCTGGTTATGATGGACTAATGTATTTAAAACTAATTTGTTATCAATCAAAAAAATTTTTAGCATATAATGGCTGGTTAATATTAGAACATGGTTATCAACAAGGTAATTTTGTAAGAAATACTTTAAAAAAAACTGGATTTAAAAATGTAGGTACTGGTTACGATTATAATAATTATGAAAGATTTAGTTTTGGTCAATCATTATAATATTATTACGAATATTTAACTAAATAATTAATAAAGTTTATGCGTAACATTGTAATAAAAATAAAAAATATCAAAATATCAAATGATTTGCCATTCGTATTATTTGGTGGTTTAAATGTATTAGAATCTAGAGATCTAGCTATGTATGTATGTGAATATTATAAAAATATTACTGATAATCTTGGTATTCCTTATATATTTAAAGCATCTTTTGATAAAGCAAATCGTACTTCGATTAATTCATACAGAGGTTTAGATTTAGATTACAGTATAAGTATTTTTTCTGAACTAAAGAGTCAGTTTAATGTACCAATTATGACAGATGTACATGAAAGATATCAAGTTGATATTGTAAAATCTGTAGTTGATATTATTCAATTACCAGCTTTTTTAGCTAGACAAACTGATCTTATTCGTACTATAGCTGAAGCTAAAAAAGTAGTTAACATTAAAAAACCTCAATTTATTAGTCCACATCAAGTAATTCATATAGTAAATAAATTTCGTAATTTTGGTAACAATAATATTATTATTTGTGAACGAGGAACTATGTTTGGTTATAATAATTTAGTAGTTGATATGTTAGGATTTTCTATTATGAAAAATATTTCTAATGGTTGTCCTATAATTTTTGATGTTACACATTCATTACAATGTCGTAATAATCCATATAATGCAGTTTCTGAAGGAAGAAGTAAACAAACAAATGAATTAGCTAAATCTGGTATTGCTACCGGCATAGCCGGATTATTTATTGAATCACATCCTAATCCAGACAAAGCAAAATGTGATAGTGCATCTATATTACCAATTAAACAATTAAAAGTTTTACTAAATCAAGTTAAATCTATAGATGATATTGTAAAATCATTTTAAAATTAATATAATAAAATTGTAATTAAGTACATAATAAATAAAGCTAAATGTGTTGTTCCATTTAAAATATTAGTTCTACCAGTAGATAATGATACTTGACAAACTACTAAAGTAGTTAACAATGCAATACATTGGGGTAAAGTTAAGCTAAAAAATATTTGTTGTTTTGTGATAAATGATAACATAATTACAGTTGGTACTGTTAATGATATTGTAGCAAGAACAGAGCCAAATAATAAATTCATAGCTCTTTGTGCTTGATTATTTAGTACTGCGCGTATTGCCCCTAAACCTTCAGGAGATAAAGTTAATGATGCTATTAAAAATCCAGCAATTTGTTTTGGTGCATTAATTATTGTTAGTAATTTATTTAACGAACTAGCATTAAGTTTAATAGTAATAATAACAAATAATAAATGTATTACTAACCAAAAGCTATGCCATAGTGATGTGTGTATAGATTGAATATAACTATCAACATCTTCATGTTCATAAATAAACCAACTTTGATGGGTATGTGTTTGTATCAACAAAAATACTCCGTACATTACTATACATAATATACCTATAATAATAGTTTGTATAGTATTAAAATTACCATTTGGTAATGTAGAAGGGAAAATAAGAACTATAATAGACAATAATATAATTGCCATTAAATATTGCTTAATACCTGCTAAATTTAATGATTGAGTATCAAATTTTCTACCTCCTAATAATAGTGATAATCCAACTAATCCAGTTGTTACAATCATAATAACTGAATATAATGTATCACGCATTAATGTAGATACATTATTATTTGTAATCATTAAAGCTGCTATTAAACTAGCTTCTAAAATAACTACTGACAATGTTAAAATTAATGAACCAAATGGTTCGCCTAGTCTATGAGCAAGAACATCTGCATGGCGCACAGTATTAAAGGTATTAATAATAATAGATAATATAGTAACTAAATTACTTATAATTAACACAAAAATTGAACAATAATTTTTAAAAAAATATAATATTATTAAAGTTATTGTAGAAACAGTAACACTAAATAATTTATTGTTAATATTCATATTTTATTTTTTAACTTAGAATTATTAAACTAATTAATAATATTTAATTTAAATTAATAAACTATGTTTATTAAAAACTGTATTAATAATTAACTTTATTAAGTGAATTAATAATTTAATTTTACATAAATATATTAAAAATTTATTAATAATTAATCTATAAAATATAATTATTAATTTCTAATTAAAAAATTAATAATTATCAGCTTACTTTTAATTAGTATAAAAATATATTTTAGTATTAATAAATTTATAATTATTTTAATAATGTTAGGTGAATTATATTTTCTCAATATAAATTCAATAAAAATGGAGCTGGCGGGATTCGAACCCGCGTCCAAATTATAGTTTACTAATAGTATTACATGTTTAGTTCATTTTATTTATGTTAAGTTAATATGAACAAATTAATCTTAACAGTTATCTTGAATAACTAAATAATATTTTACTGTCAAGCTCAATAAAATATCTATACCCTAGAATTTACAATAATAATACTTTTTACCTAGGAATAAAAAGTACTTTTAACCATACACTTTAACAATAAACTAAGCAGCTAAAGCTATTGGTTTATACTTACTATTTGCATTTAACAATTTAAGGTTTTTACGTGGTTACCTAATCCTCGACATGAACTATAAGTAATTACAAATTGTCAAATCCATAAACAGCCCCTAACAAAATAATACTAATAATAATTGATAATATTTTCAATATTTTTTATATAAATTTTTTATATTTCTAGATTTGGTTATTAACCATTCCTTACGTTTTATATGCATTCTTTTATCATAATTTTTTTTACCCTTTACTATACCAATCTTTATTTTTACTAAATGTTTTTTCCAGAATATTAATAATGGTATTACAGTATATCCTTTTTGTTTAATATAATTAGATAAAAGATATAATTCTTGTTTTTTTAATAATAGTTTTCTATTTCTTTTTATATCAATAGAATTAATACTTGAAGTAATTAATGGTTGAAATTCAGAATTAATTAAGTAAGCTTCTCTATCTATTATAGATACGTAACTATACTTTATATTTATCTTATTTTTTCTTAATGATTTTATTTCCCAACCATGAAGAATAATTCCGACATCAATTTCTTTTTGCAAATCATAATTAACGGAAATATTTTTTTTTATGCAAATTATATTATTTTTACTCACTTTTATAATTATAGGTAGTTTAAATATTACGGAAAATAATAATACTATCTTATCATAAAATCTATAACTATATTTTTGTTAAATTTAATTATTAATATTCTTTGAATAATCAATAATCCTCTTTTACATTCTTTTCTATAAATATAGAACCAAATATTTTTATTATTAATATTATTTAATAAAGGTTTTCCAAATAATGTTATAACTTCTTTTTTTGTCATACCTAATTTAATTAGGTTAAAATTATTAATATAATTACCATAAATAATATTTTGTGATTTTAATATTTTATTAAAAAAAAACAACCACTATTAAATATTATAAAGAATACTATTAATAATAATTTAATATATTTTTTTTTCATTTTATAAATTTTTTAATTTTACTATTTTTAATGTATTAAAGATAAGTAATTTTGCTATTCATTAATAGTGATAATACTTAGTTTCTATAATTTTTTAGCCAGAATAATTTTTTTCTTAATAAATTAAAATAATTATATTTTATTGGATGTATTAAATTAAAATATTTGTTACCACTACGTATATATATTTTTTTTTTTGTATTTAATACAAAATCCACCTGATTATCACAACTGACTTTTATATTTTTATTATTTTTAGGAAACAGTAATTTTACAATACTAGTGCTTTTAATAATTATTGGTCTAGATGATAATGTATGAGGAAATATAGGTAATAACATAATAGCTTTAACCAATGGTGTAATAATTGGCCCACCTATTGATAATGAATAAGCTGTAGATCCAGTTGGTGTAGAAATTATTAAACCATCAGCATAATTTAAAAACGCAAATTTATTGTCAATATAAACTAAAATATTTATCATAGATCTAATACTATTAGATCTTAGTAAAATTTCATTAATTGCATTACCAATTTTTTTCTTTTTACCATTAAGAATATAATATGCCTCTAATAAAAACCTTTTTTCTGCTATATAGTTACCAGATAGTATTTCAGATAGTTGTTGTAATAATGAATTATAATTTATATCAGTTAAAAATCCTAAATTACCACAATTTATACCTATAATTTTAATTTTGTAATATGCTAAGCTACGTATAGCACCTAACATATTTCCATCACCTCCAACAACAATAGCTAAATCTGCTTGTTTACCTATATAATTAACATTGCCATTATTTATTTTATCAATAGATAAATTATTAATAATTCTACTATCTATTATAATATTATATCCATTTTTATTTAACCAATAATATAATTTCTTACATACAAAAAGAATTTTTTTGCAACAAGAATAACAAATAATACCTATTGTATTAAAATTATTAGTCATAATAATTATATATCCTTATTATTTATATGTATTAATATAATTTACTTGAAATATTTATTATTAATCCCCATTAATATTTCTGATTATTATTATTAATAGATAATGGAGAACTAATGGAAATTAGTAAAGAACAAAGTACTCATGATGATCAGAAAGATTTAGAAAATCAAGAAAACAGTAGTAGTCAAGAATTTTTAAATGATTCTAATTTAGAACAATCTACTAAATTAGATGTTAGAGATCAACGTATAAATGAATTAGAATTATCTATTATTGAGTTAAAGCAAAAAGAACGTGATTACGTGCTAAGAGCAAAAGCTGAAATTGAGAATATCCGTCGTCGAAGTATACAAGATATAGAAAAAGCTCATAAATTTGCTTTAGAAAATTTTATGATTGAATTATTACCAGTAATTGATAATCTCGAAAGGGCATTAATTACAATAGGCAAAGATGATGCATTATCTTCTACAAAGAAGGGTATTGAGTTAACATTACAATCTTTAATCAGTGTTATGCGTAAATTTGGATTAGACTTAATAGATGAAAACTTAGTTCAATTTGATCCATCTATACATCAAGCTATTAATATAGATAAATCTGGTAAATATGAGCCTAATCAAGTAATTTGTATAGTACAAAAAGGTTATACTTTAAATAAAAGATTAATACGACCAGCTATAGTTACAGTATCTAGATAATAGTATAATTAATAAATTTAGTTATATTATCCAATTTATTGGTTTTTTATTTTGCTTAATAAGAATATTATTAGCTATGGTAAAATGTTTGCAACCAAAAAATCCTAAATTTACAGAGTATGGTGATGGATGTGATGTTGTTAATATAAAATGTTTACTTTTATTTATATATTTGATTTTTTTTTTAGCAAAATTACCCCATAATAAAAATATTAATCCATTATGATAAAAATCTAATATTTTTATAATTTTATTAGTAAATAATTCCCATCCTATCTGTGAATGAGATAATGGTTTATTTTTTTCTACTGTAAGTATAGAATTAAGTAATAATACTCCTTGTATAGCCCAACTATATAAATTTCCATGACTTGGAATAATAAAATTATCAACACTACTTTTTAATTCTCTAAAAATATTAAGTAATGATAATGGAATTTTTATACCTTTATTAACAGAAAAAGCTAAACCATCTGCTTGTTTTGGATTATGATATGGATCTTGTCCAATTATAACAATTTTAACTTTATTAAATTTTGTTATATTTAGAGCATGAAATATTCTATTATTATTTGGATATATCTCATATCCATCAGATTTTCTATCTTTTATAAATTTTATTATTTTTTTAAAATAATCTTTTTTCCACTCATGTTTTAATAGATTATTCCAATTAATTATACTTGTCATAAATAAATGTATTATTATTGAATATATTTTTATTATAAATATAATAATATATAAATTAAATTTTTATTGAAGATATATATGTTTAAAACAAATAATATTCGTAATTTTTCTGTTATTGCTCATATTGATCATGGTAAATCAACATTATCTAACTGTTTAATTAAATTTTGTAATAATAAAGATTATTTAAATAATATAAATATTATAGATAATATTTACTTAGAACAAGAAAGAGGTATTACAATAAAAGCACAAAGTGTTAATCTAACTTATAATTTTTTTGGAATTAATTATAAATTAAATTTAATTGATACTCCAGGACATACAGATTTTTCCTACGAAGTTATTCGAGCATTATCAGCATGTGAAGGTGTCTTATTGTTAATAGATGCTATAAAAGGAATTGAGGCGCAAACTATAAATAATTTTTATATAGCAAAAAATATGAATTTATTTATTATAGTAGTAATAAATAAAATAGATCTATTAAAATCTAAACCTACTAATCTTATTAATCAAGTAAAAAATCTTTTAGATAAAAATCTAATTATTACATGTTGTTCTGCAAAAAAATCAATAGGTATAAATAATTTAATAAAAAATATAGTAGAGTTTATTCCTCCACCTAGTAATTATTATAACAATAAATTACAAGCTATAATTATAGATGCTCAATTTCATAAATATTTTGGAATTATGTTATTAATAAGAATTAAATCTGGTTTTATTTTAAAAAAAAATAAAATTAGATTAGTTAATATTAATAATACTTATATTGTAGAAAAAATATGGATAGTTACACCAAAAATAAAAGAGTGTTCAGTATTAAATTGTGGTGAAGTTGGCTGGATTATATGTAATATAAAGAATTTTAAACAGCCAATAGTTGGAAGTATTATTATTTCAGAAAAAGATGTTAATAGTGTAATATTACCAATAAAAAAAATTAATCCCCAAATTTTCGCAAGTTTATTTTTATTAAAAAGTAGTGATTATAATATTTTTAGTAGTGCTATAACTAAACTTAGTTTAAGTGATGCATCATTGTCATACAAACCAGAATTTTCTAATACTTTTGGTAATGGATTTAGATGTGGATTTTTAGGATTATTACATATGGATATAATTAAAACTCGTTTAGAACGAGAATATAAACTAAAATTAGTTATTACATTACCGACAGTTAAGTATGAAGTGCTAACTAATAGTAATAAAATTATCTATATTGATAGACCATGTCAATTGTTAACTTTAAATAAAATTAAAGAATTACGTGAACCAATTGCCGAATGTTTTATAATAACACCAAAAATTTATGTTAGTAAAATAATAAAATTATGTATTAAAAAAAGAGGAACACAAGTTAATATTATTTATTTTAATGATCAAGTAAAAATTATTTATCTTATACCATTAACAGAAGTAATATTAGATTTATCTACAATAATTAAATCTATTTCTCATGGATACGCATCTTTAGATTATAATTTTAAGTGTTTTAAAAAATCTAAATTATCATGTGTTAATATTTATATAAATAAAAAATTAGTACCAGAATTATCTGTCATATTACATAATAATGATATTAGATATAAAACAAATTTGATAATTAATAAATTGACTCAAATTATACCTAAGCATCAATTTAATGTAATTATACAAGTAGTTGTAAATAATAAAGTTATTGCTCGTACCACAATAAAAAGATTATGTAAAAAAGTAACAGAAAAATGTTACGGTGGTGATATAAGTAGAAAGAAAAAATTGTTAAATAAACAAAGAGACGGTAAAAAGAAACTACAAAAATTAGGAAAGGTAAATATTCCTAAAAAAGCATTTTTCTCACTACTTAATGTTAATTAAAAAATTAAACTTATTTAGATATAAATTATGATTAGTAATGTTAACAAATTATTATTTGTAATAATTATAACTATTTTTTTAATATGGATATTAAATTATATCTTAACAAGATTAAATTATAAATCTTTAAAAGATAGGATAGAAATTAATAATCGCAGTAAAATTATTAATATAAATATTATTATTAGTTATATTAGTAAATTTATTAGTTCTTCTTTTCCTACATTAATTATATTATTGTTAATTAGATTAACATTAATAGAACCATTTAAAATATTATCAGGATCTATGATACCAACTTTATTACAAGGAGATTTTATTTTCGTAGAAAAAATTTCTTATGGTATAAAAAATCCTTTATCAAATAATTATTTTATAAAATTTAATATACCTAATAGAGGTGATTTAATTGTGTTTAATTATCCCAATGATAAAAGTACTAGATATATTAAAAGAATAATTGGTATCCCTGGAGATAAAATAATTTATAACTATATTAATAAGGAAATATCTATCTACCCTAATTTTAATAATAAACTATTAAATAATAAAATTATTATTAAGTATAGTGATTTAGCATTTAGTAATTTTAAACAAGTATTTTATTTTAAAAATAATAAAATTATTAGTTATTATACAACTAATAAACTAAATAAACAAGAACATTATATTAAATTATTAGAAAAAAAAGAATCATTATCTAAATCATCATATAATATATTAATTAATCCAGAACAGTATGATCAAATAGATTATTATTTTAAACAAAATAAAAATAATATATCGGAATGGATAGTACCATCTAATAGTTATTTTGTTATGGGTGATAATCGTGATAATAGTTTTGATAGTCGTTATTGGGGATTTGTTTCAGAAAAAGATATTATTGGGAAAGCTATATTTGTATGGTTTAGTTTAAATGAATATAATAATAGTATTTTTGATAAAATTAGGCTATATAGATTAGGTATTTTAAAATAAATGAACAAAAATCTTGATAGTTTACAATATAAATTAGGATATTATTTTAGTCAATTAAGTTTACTAATACAAGCTCTTACTCATAGAAGTGCTAGTTTAATACATAATGAACGTTTGGAATTTTTAGGTGATTCTATACTAAATTATATTATTAGTAAAATTATTTATGATAGGTTTTTAGATCTTAATGAAGGTAGTTTAAGTCAAATTAGATCTATATTAGTTTGTAGTAGCACACTAGCAGAAATAGCTAATGAATTAGAATTAAGTAATTATCTATATCTCGGATTTGGTGAAATTAGAAATAATGGATCTAACAGGGTTTCTATATTAGAAAATACATTAGAAGCTATTATTGGTGGTGCATTATTAGATAGCAATAATATTAGTGTTGTTGAAAATATTATCTTAAAGATATTTAGTGATAAAATTAACAATATTGACCCGTATAATAAAAAAAAAGATTCAAAAACTATGTTACAAGAATACTTACAGAGTCAACATTTACCATTACCTACTTATAAAGTAGTTAAAATAATAGGTAGTGCTCATAAACAAAATTTTATTGTATATTGTCAAACTAATTTGTTAAATAATCCAACTATAGGTAATGGTAGTAGTCGTCGTAAAGCAGAACAAGAGGCGGCTAAAAAAACATTAAAATTAATTAATATATCTATTTAGATAAATTATGTATTATTATGGTATTGTTATTATTGTTGGTAGAGTAAATGTAGGTAAATCAACAATATTAAATAAATTTATAGAAAAAAAATTATCAATTACATCTCATAAAATATGTACTACTAGAACTAACATTATTGGTATTTATAATAATAGTAATTATCAAATAGTATTTATTGATACTCCAGGTATAAATAATAAAAATATTAACAATATTTCTAAACAATACAGCATTATAAATAATGTGGATATAATTTTATTAGTTGTAAATAAATATTGGACCAAATATGAAGAATTAATTTTAAATTTTTTAAAAAAACTAAATAAATTAATTTTACTAGTTATAAATAAAATTGATTTTTTTAAACAAAAAAGTGATTTATTACCATACCTATCTTTTTTAGATAAAAAATATAATTTTAGTAATATAGTTCCAATTTGTGCTAAAAAAAATAGTAATATTAATGTGTTATTAAAAATTATACGTAATTATATACCATGTGGTGAACCAAAATTTCCTAATTATATTATTACCAATCAATCACATAAATTTATTTTATCTGAATTAATACGTGAAAAAATAATAAAATTCTTAAACAAAGAATTACCATACACTACCAAAGTAAAAGTTATTCATGCTAACGAATTAAAAAATACTTACAATATATTTGCGACAATATATGTGAAAAATAATAGTCAAAAAAAAATTATCATTGGTAATAGAGGTTTTTTAATTAAAAAAATTAATTTTTATGCTACAAAAAATATAGAAGTATTTTTTAATAAAAAAGTAAATTTGATTTTATCAATAAAAATTTAATTTTTTCAGGATAATTAATGAAAATAAAACAAAATGCATTTGTTTTACATCGTTACTTGTACAAAGAAACTAGTTTAATTTTAATTTGTTTTACTGAATATTATGGTTTAGTAAAATTAGTAGCTAACGGCGCTAGATCTTTGCGTAGTAATTTTAGAGGTATATTACAGCCATTTATACCATTAATAATTTACTATGGAGGTAAAGGTAATATCAAAACATTATATAAAGCTGAACAAATTTCTATTATTATACCTATAACCGGTAATATGATATATGGGGGTTTATATTTTAATGAATTAATATTAAAATTAATAACATATGATTGTAATCACTTAACATGGTTTCACAAATATCTATATTTTCTAAAAGTTTTGGCTAGTACAAATAATTCATTAAAATATGTTGTTTGTTGTTTTGAGTTATCATTATTAAAATATTTAGGTTGTGATATTAATCTAATGCTTAAATTTAATAATAATCTAAAAAATAAAAATTTGTATAGATATCAAATAATAGATAATAGTTTCATAATTACTAATAAGTTAGATTATTTTAGTTTTTCATATTATGAATTACTTAATATTGCTAATTTTAATTTTAAAAATAATAAAATGTTAGATGTAGCTAGAAGATTTACAAAAATAGTACTAACTTATTACTTTGGATTAAAAAATATTAAAAGTTATATGTTTATAAATTAAATAAAAATGTATAATATATATTTATACTATTAATTATACTGGAGATATATATGGCAAATACTTTGTTAAATATAAATATTGATCATATTGCTACTGTACGTAATGCAAGAAACACTATTTTTCCAGATCCAGTACAGGCTGCATTTATTGCTGAACAAGCTGGAGCCAATGGTATAACTGTTCATTTAAGAGAAGATCGTAGACATATTAACGAACGTGATATCAAAATTTTACGTCAAACAATCCAAACTAATTTAAATTTAGAAATTTCAGCAAATGAAACGATGGTAAATACAGCATGTTTACTAAAACCTGATTATTGTTGTTTAGTACCAGAAAATCGTATGGAAATAACAACAGAAAATGGAATAAACTTAGTTAAAGAATATAAAAAAATAGATAAGTTAATTAATATTTTACATAACAATAATATTAAAGTATCTTTATTTATTGATCCTATAATTGAACAAATAGAAATAGCAGCAAAATTAAATACTGATTACATAGAATTAAATACCGGTAATTATACTATATTAAGTAGACATTATAATGATAAATTTTATGCTGAATTAGATAATATTAGACAAGCAGCATCATTTGCTACATCATTAGGATTATTAGTTAATGCTGGTCACGGCCTTAATTATTATAATATTATTCCAATTATTAAATTAAATCAAATAAAAATATTACATATCGGACATTCTATTATTAGTCAAGCTATTATCTATGGATTAAAATATGCTGTTAAACAAATGTTACAAATAATTAGAATGTCATAAGATGCAAATTATTGGTATTGGCATAGATATTATAGAAATAAAAAGAATAAAATTACTTCTGTTTAGAAAAGGTAACCTTTTTCCTGTTAAAATATTGCATAAAAATGAATTATTAAGATATTATAATAATAATAACCCTATAAGATTTTTAGCTACTAGATTTGCTGTAAAAGAAGCAGCATTAAAAGCATTTGGTACTGGCATACATAATGGATTATATTTTAATCAATTTGAAGTAATTAATAATAGTTATGGTAAACCACTTTTAGTGTTATTTGGACAAGCTAAAATACTTGCAAATAATCTTAGTATTAATAATATACATGTGTCATTAACAGACGAAAAAAATTATGCTTGTGCTTTAGTAATTTTAGAAGGTAATAATATTAATAAAAATAAATTGATTAGTTATTAGCTATTTTAATAAATATGAATATAATTAAATATAATAGTTTTCTTTGTAATGATATAAGATGGATGTACTACTGTATATTATTAGCTGAAAATGCTAGAAAACAAGGGGAAGTACCTGTTGGAGCTATTTTGGTTTATAACAATAATATAATAGGTATGGGATATAATAATGTTATTAAATTTAATGATCCTACAGCTCATGCTGAAATAATTGCTATACGTCAAGGTAGTAGTAAAATAGGTAATTATCGTTTATTAAATTCTATATTATATGTAACACTAAAACCTTGCTTGATGTGTATTGGTGCTATATTTAATGCTAGAATTAAAAAATTAGTTTTTGGTACAGAATATACTAGTGTTAATGTGTTAAATCAATTAACTAATATAATTTATAATAGTTATTGTATTTATAATCTCGTTAATCCTATAGATAATGTATTTTCTAATATTTGTTCTATTCAATTAAAATATTTTTTTTATTGTAAGAGAAATAAAAATTAATATGATTAATTTATTCAATAATAATTAATAAATTAAATGTTAAATAATTACTTTATTAAATATAATGATTGTGATTTAGATAAAATTTTAGAATTGGAAATATCTAGGCAAGAAAAATGTATAAATTTAATTGCATCAGAAAATTATGCTAGCAATTTGGTTATGAAGTTACAAGGGTCACAATTAACAAATAAGTATGCTGAAGGATATCCTGAAAATCGTTATTATGGTGGATGTAAATATGTTGATATGATAGAAAAATTAGCTATTCATAGAGCTAAGATTTTATTTAATGCAGATTATGCTAATGTGCAACCTCATTCTGGATCACAGGCTAATTTTGCTGTTTACGCAGCTTTATTAAAGCCAGGAGACACTATTTTAAGTATGAGATTATCACATGGAGGTCATTTAACTCATGGAGCAAAAATTAGTTTATCAGGAATGATATATAATGCTATTTTTTATGAATTAGATAATTTAGGAAATATAAATTATTATCAATTAGAAGAATTAGCCAATAAATATAAACCAAAAATTATTATTGGAGGATTTTCTTCATATTCAGGTTTAATAGATTGGAAAAAAATGAGAATTATTGCTGATCAAGTTGGTGCTTATTTGTTAGCTGATATAGCTCATGTTGCTGGATTAGTTGCTACTAATTTATATCCTAATCCAATTAATTATGCCCATGTAGTAACTACTACTACTCATAAAACATTAGCTGGTCCAAGAGGTGGTATAATTTTATCAAAAGTTGGTGATAATAAATTCTATAAAAAATTAGATTGTGGAGTTTTTCCTCGCACCCAAGGTGGTCCTCTTATGCATGTTATTGCTGCTAAAGCAGCTGCTCTAAAAGAGGCTATGCAATTACCATTTAAATTATATCAAAAACAAGTTTTATTAAATACACAAATGATGGCAAAAATTTTTATTTTAAATAAATTTAAAATAGTATCATCTAATATTGATAATCATTTATTTGTCATTGACTTAACTAATATTAGTTTATCAGGTATTAAAGCAACAAAATTATTAGACTCCGTTAACATTATTGTTAATAAAAATATTATTCCTAATGATAAGAATGGAGCAAATATTACTTCAGGTATAAGAATCGGTACGGCTGCTATAACTAGAAGGGGTTTTAAAGAACATGATGCTCGTAATGTAGCTAATTGGATATGTAATCTTTTATTAGATATTAATAATAAAGAATTATTTTATAGCATAAGAAAAAAAGTGTCTATTCTATGTAATAGATATCCAATATATAAGAACAATTAAATTATTTATTTTATAATTTCTAATATTAGATTAGAAATTTTAGCATTTCCTATTAATAAATTTCCAGATTGATTATAATTATTATTTCCGTTATGATCAAAAATTAAGTTACCAGATTCAATTGCTATTAATATCCCACTAATATAATAATTAATATTATCTATTTTGTATAGTAATATACCATCTATTCTACCAGCAGCTAGATATGCTAAATCTAATACATTGGTTCCATGACATCTAAGATCTATTTTAGCTATCATTAATTTTTTTATAAAAGATAATTTTTTATTTATGTCTTTTATATTTTTAGTTATTAAATTAGTAATAATAATACTATTACTTAGTATTTTATTATTATTAACTCGTAATCTTTTATTATTTAATTGAGCTCCTTGACCTCTAATTGCAGTAAATAATTCATTATTAATTAATTCATATATTACTGCAATTTCAGTACGTTTATTTATTTGAATAGCAATTGAAATTGTATAATAAGGAAGTTTTTTAATTATATTAATATTTTTTTCAAAATTAATGATCCAATTAATATTATTATTATGAACAAAATAATTTTTAGTAGTATAAGAATGTTGGGGATAATATTTTTTAATTAAATTTATTGCATGTTGCTCTGCACGTTTATTCCAATTATTTATTATAATTTCATTATTTTTATAACTATAATTAATATTAATATATTCATAACTTTTAAGTAATATAATACCAATTTCTCTAATAATTCTAATAGCAATATTTAATATATGATTCATTAATATTATTTATTATATTTAGTACTAAATGTACATTTTAATAGTAAAAATTGATAACTTATTTTAAAAAATCCATACTAAAAATAATAAATTTAACTATTTAAATATAATTTTTACTAGTTTTAATCTAAAAGATAACAAGTATTTTATTTTTAGTATTATTATTATATTATTATAATAAGTTTATTATAATTAAAGAAATAATACACCTTTAGTAATAATTATAATATACATAATTAAATTAATTTATAATGATTATTAATCTTTTAATAAGATATTAGTTTTAGTTAAAAATTTTTATTTAAAATAATCTTATACTTCATAAAATAATACAATATTTTTTTATCTTATTATTTATATTTAATATAATACACAATTATTTATTATAATTAAATACAATATGATAATATTAATTTTTTATACTAAAATAGTATAATTAAAATTCACTCATATTTATATTATAAGTGATTGTAATTTAATGTTAATTAATTTAATATCGTAATATTATATAATATTAGAACTAAAAAAATAGTTTAATATAAATTTTTTAGAAAATAAATTAGATATTATTAATTTAGTTTAATAAATTTAAATGCTTTTAAATAGGTAAAAATTTTTTTAATTCAAATTAAATTTTGTTAGTCTTATTTATAATTTTAATACAAATTTGTTAATTAAATTAATGTAACTAAGTTATTTTAGTAAATATGTTAATATGTAAATAAAATTAATTTATTGAGGATTATATTAAATAATCAAAGTAAATAGTATTAATTACTATTAGTTATTATTTTGAATAACCAAAAGGTACTATTATGGTATTAGAGCATACTTTATCAATTATCAAACCTAATGCAATTAATAAGCATGTTATTGGAGATATTATTAAACGTTTTGAAGACAACAAGTTATTTATAGTTGGATTAAAAATGTTAAAATTAGACTTTCATCAAGTATTATTTATATATGATGAACATAAAGATAAATTATTTTTTGATGATTTATTACAATTTATGACTTCTAATCCAGTAGTATTATTAGTGTTAGAAGGTTATGATGCTATTAACCGTAATAGATTAATTATTGGTCATACTAATCCTGTACATGCAATGTCTGGTACAATTAGAAAAGACTATGCTGATAGTATTACAGAAAATGCAATACATGGATCTGCTTCAAAAGAAGCAGCTAAAAGAGAAATATATTATCTTTTTAAAAAAGATGAAATATATAAAATAATATATTAATTTAAATATTGATATTTTTATATCTGAATATAGATCAACCAAATAATAATATATAAAATATTTAATTTTTGAGTAGTTAATGAATAAAATTTTTATCAGAAGAAGAAAATCTAATTGCATTTATGTTGGTAATGTCCCAATTGGTAGTGATTATCCTATTTCGGTACAATCTATGACTAATACTGATACTGTTAACGTTGAACAAACAGTCAATCAAATTAATACATTAAAATTTAATGGAGCAGATATTATACGTGTATCAATTCCAAATATGGATGCTGCTGAATCATTTAAAAAAATTAGATCTAGTACTAAAAATATACCATTAGTAGCAGATATACATTTTGATTATCGAATTGCTTTAAAAGTAGCAGAATATGGTGTTGATTGTATACGTATTAATCCAGGTAATATTGGTAATATTAGACGAATTAAAACATTAATAGATTGTGCTAAATATTATAATATTCCTATTAGGATTGGTGTTAATTCTGGTTCGTTAGAACGTGAATTTAGAAATAAATACAATAAAATTGTTTCAGCAGAAGCATTATTTGAATCTGTTATGCAACAAGTTAATATTTTCGATAAATTAAATTTTGGTTATTTTAAAGTTAGTGTTAAATCATCTGATGTATTAACTACTATTAAGGCTTATCAACTAGTTGCAAAGTCAATTGATCAACCATTACATGTTGGAGTTACTGAAACAGGTACTACACGTATTGGTATTACTAAGTCAGCAATTGGAATTGGATTATTGTTAATGATGGGTATAGGTGATACTATAAGAGTATCTCTTACTACTAATCCAGTAGAGGAAGTAAAAGTAGCATTTGATATTTTAAGATCATTGCATTTACGTTATCGGGGTATAAATTTTATTACTTGCCCGACATGTGCTAGACAGGAATTTGACGTAATTAATACTACTAATAAATTAGAAAAAAAATTACAGGATATTATTACACCAATTAATATATCTATTATTGGTTGTATAGTTAATGGATTAGGAGAAGCTTTAAGATCAGATATTGGATTAGTAGGGGGAAGAAAAAATAGTAGTTTATATATTAATGGAATAAGACAACCTAATAAAATACAAAATAATAATATTGTTGATTATTTAGAATTAGTAATACGTAGTAAAACTAGTACTTATATAAAATAATCTATATGAAAATTATTAATTCAGTTAAAGGTATGCATGATTTGTTGCCTAAAGATAGTGTTATTTGGCAGCAAGTTGAATATACAATAAAAAATACTTTACTAAATTATGGATATGAAGAAATTCGTTTTCCTATAGTCGAAAAAACTAAATTATTTAATCGGACTATTGGATATAATAATTTGGTTGTAAGTAAAGAAATGTATAACTTTCTTGATCGCAATGGTTGTAGTTTGTCATTAAGACCTGAAGGTACTGCTAGTTGTGTAAGAGCTATTATCGAACATGGTTTGTTATATAATAAACAAAGATTATGGTATCATGGTCCTATGTTTCGTTATGAAAAACCCCAAATGGGTAGATTTAGACAATTTCATCAGATTGGTATAGAAGTATTTGGTTATGCAGATATTTGTATTGACGTTGAATTAATTTTATTAATATCTAGGATATGGAAGTTATTAGGATTAAGTAAATATTTATCACTAGAGATTAATTCTCTAGGTTGTTTAAAGACACGTAAAAAATATTATAAGGAATTAATTACATTTTTTCAAAAAAATAAATTATTAAATAATATTCATAGCAGCATTATTAATAATCCTATGAGATTATTAGAAAAGTATAAAACTCTATCAATATTAAAACAAGCTCCACTTATCACAAGTTATTTAGATAATGAATCATATAATAGATTTTTGAATCTACAAAAATCTTTAAATAATATGAATATATCTTATAATATTAACCCATATTTAGTTAGAGGATTAGATTATTACAATGATACAGTATTTGAATGGACTACTAGTAATTTAGGATCACAAAATGCTGTTTGTGGTGGTGGTAGATATGACTTACTAGTAAATAATTTTAATTATAATCATTCTATTCCTGCTATTGGATGTGCAATTGGTTTAGAACGTTTAATTATTTTGATTAATAAAAGCAATATATTGTTAAAAAGTGAATTTTTAGTTGATGTTTTTTTAGTAAATGTAAATAATAAGTTAAAAAATTCAATAATTAGTTTATCTGAATATTTAAGAGATTCAATACCATCACTAAAATTAGTTGTTGATTTTTATTGTAATAAAATAAGTAAATATCGTAAGCAGGCATATCGATTAAAAACTAAAACCTTGATAATTATGGGAGACAATACATTATTATCTGATCAACTAATATTAGAAAATTTAATTAGTAATAAAAAAGAAATAATTAAAAAATCTTATATTTTATCTAAACTATTATTGATATTGTTTAATAACAATTAGTTAATTTATAATTAGATTGTAAAATATTTTATTTATAATATTGTAATGATAATTAAGTATAATATAAATATAATTATATTAATAAAATATTTTATATTAATAATGATTATTTTAATATTTAGTAGTTGTACAATTAATAATAAACATAATAAATATTATTATTTTGATGGCTTTAATTATTCCATTAAATGGAAGAAATTTATTTCTTACAATAAAGATATTTTAGATATCATTAGTAATGATAAATATGTCATTATAGCTAAATATAATGGTTTGATTCAAGTAATAGACATTAATTATGGTAGAAAAATTTGGAGCAAAAACTTTTTTTATTATATACATCATAGATTATTAAATAATTTAAAATTAATTAAAATATTTTTAATTAATAATAATATTTATTTGTTTACTAATAAAGCAGAAATTTATGCAATTAATGTGAATTATGGCATGTTAATATGGCATACAACTACTGTTATGCCTATTACATCTAAATTATTATTAGTTAATCACTTACTAATAATATATAGTAATAATATACTACAAGCTATTAATGAAAATAATGGTGCTACTAAATGGATAACTAGTTTTTATAGTAACACAGTATCATTACATAATATTATTACTCCAGTAGCTTTTTTTGGAATAGTTGTTGTATTTAGTAGTAATGGTATTATTAGCGCTGTATCTCTAGATCAAGGTAATATAATTTGGCAAAAATATATTACAATTTGTAAAAAAAAATTAGTAACCATGATTAGTAATCAAATTGAACCAATAATTATAAATAATACAATTTATAGTATTGATGTTAATAATCATCTAATTGCATTAAATTTATATTCTGGAAAAATATTATGGTTTGTTAAAACTTATATAATAAGTAACTTACTGTATTATAATAATTATATTTATTGTATTGATAATCAATATAATTTATTATCAATAAATATATTTAATGGTGATGTTATTTGGTTACAAAAAAAAATAAATTTGTATAATATAACTATATTTTTGATGTATAAAAATTATTTAATAATTAGTAATTCTTATGAATTTATTTATATTTTTAATGTATCAAAAAATAGTTTGGTTTATTACATAAAAATAAAAAATTTTAATATTAATAAAATATTTTTATCTAAAAAAAATAATTTTCTTATATTATTTAATAATCGAATAATGAATATTGTTATTAATTTTAAATATTAAAATAATTAAATTTTAAATTATTACATATGATAACTTTAATAGGACGTAGTAATGTTGGTAAATCTACATTGTTTAATGTTTTAACAAATAATAAATTATCGTTAGTTAATAACTATGCTGGTTTTACTAGTGATTATATTTGTGGTTATATTAAAATTAATAGTATTACTACTATGGTAGTAGATACTGGTAGTATATGTAATAATAATAATATTAATAGTTTAGAATATAAAATTACACAACAATCGATATCTTTACTAAAATATACTACAGTAATTTTATTTGTTGTTGACGGAACAGTAGAAATAACTAATGATGATATTTATATTGCTAAAATAGTTAAATCTCTTAAGAAAGAAGTAATAATAGTAGTCAATAAAATTGATATTGCCGATAGTGATGTTATGGTAAATAAGTTTTATTCTTTAGGTGTAAGTAGTGCTTTATGTAAAGTATCAGCTATTAATAGAAATATACAACAATTACTATCATTATTAGTATTAATGTCTAATAAATATGGAAATGAACTAATAACATGTATAAATAATAGTAATATTAATAAAATTAAGATATTTATTTTTGGTCAATCTAATGTAGGTAAATCCACATTAGTAAATAAGTTATTAAATAAATATCGTGTTTTAGTATCTAGTAAATCAGGAACAACAAGAAATAATATTACTAGTAATATTATTTATAATAATTATAATTATGAAATTACTGATAGTGTAGGAGTAAATAAAAATAATTTTTTTTTTAGAAATAAAAAATATTTAAATATTACTAATATAACTAAAATTATATTTAATTATATTAAATATACGAATATAATATTATATATTATATGTTTGATAGACAAAAAGATTAGTCATTATGATTTATCTTTAATTAGATTAATAGTAAAAAAAAATATACCTGTAGTAATTATCATTAATAAATGTGATATTTATTATAATGATTTAAACGAAATTAAATCCAATGTTATTAATCAATTAAATTTTGTCAAATTTATTAAAATTATGTTTATTTCTGCATTATATGATCAAAAATTTAGTAATTTATTTAATCTTATTAATAAGATTAACAAATTAAATAATTTAAAATTTAAAACGAAATATATTAATAGTATATTATATAATGCAGTCAAAAAATACCCTCCTATTTACAAAAATAAATTAATAAAATTAAAATATGCTTATATTAGTAATTATAATCCTATAGTTATTAATATACACGGGAAACGTACATTGTATCTAAAAAAATCTTATAAAAAGTATTTAATAAATTATTTTCAACATACTCTAAATATTTTTGGATCTTCTATTTATATTAAGATTATTGATAATAAATAAATGTGTCATGATAATAAAATTAATTTTAATTTATTTTTCCAATTATTTTGATAGTAATTATATTTTTTAAACATTATTTTTAGTAATTTTAATGCTAAAGATACTGAAGTTGATGCTCCTGGAGAAGCTCCTAATACAGCTGTTAGTGAATGATTCGATGAATAAACTATTTCATTTCCAAATACTAATTCATTATAATCAGTATTATTTTTCATAATCTGAACTCGTTGTCCAGCTTTAATAATATTCCAATCATTAGGATTAACTTTAGGATAATAATATTTTAATAAGTTAATTTTATCAGATTTTGACATTAATGATTGATTTATTAAATATTTTATAAGATGAATATTCTTTATTCCAGTTTTTAAAATTAATTTAACATTATCTATTTTAATTGATTTAAACCAATCAAGATAAGAACCATTTTTAAGAAATTTAGTACTTAATATAGCAAATGGACCAAATAATAAAAATTTTTTTCCATTAATTATTCTTGCATCCATGTGAGGGGTTGATATAGGAATATAATTATTTATTGTTGTGCCATATACTTTTGCCCAATGTTGATTAATAATGTTGTAATTTTTACTTAATAAAAACTGACTACTAATAGGAAAACCTGCATAATTATTTTTATTTATTATATTTGCTTTTTGTAATAAAAGTAATGTAGCTCCACCACAACCAACAAATACGTATTTTGTGGAAGTTATGTAAGTATAGTTATAACTTCTATTTTTAACATAAATATTCCAATAATAATTTTTATTAATAATATTAATTACATCATGTTTTAAATGTAAGTAAAAATTATTCTTTTTTTTTAAAAAAGTTAATATTTGCTTAGTAATTTCACTAAAATTAATATCAGTTCCATTTATTATTTTTGTTGCAGCAACTTTTTGTGATTTATTTCTACCATCCATTATTAATGGAATCCATTTACTTAATTCATTAAATTTATTAGAGTATTGCATATTACTGAATGGTGTATATTTTATTAATTTGTTAAATCTTTTATACAGGAAATTAACATTATTGTTACCTACAACAAAACTAATATGTGGTATACTATGAATTATATTATGATAATTTAGTATATTATTCTTAGCCAAGAATGACCAAAATTGTATTGATATATTAAATAACTTATTAATTTTTAGTGCTTTTGAAATATCAATATTATTATTAGATAATTCAGGAGTATAATTTAATTCACAATAACCAGCATGTCCTGTACCAGAATTATGCCATACATTTGTACTTTCACATGCTATATTAGGCAATTTTTCATACATATGTATTACCCATTCTGGTTCTAATATATGAATTAACATAGCTAATGATGTACTAATAATACCACTACCTACTAATACTATATCTATTAATTTTGACATCTTTACAAATACATTTTAATTATAATTATTTAACTTTATATAAAAAATTAATACATTATTATAACTATATTGTGATATTATAACAAAATATTGTTGTTGTTTATTATGATATATTAATATAGTTAATTTTATTTGAAGATATGAAAAATAATAGTTGTATCATCATACTTGATTTTAATTCACAATATACTATGTTGATATTTAAGATATTAAGAAAGTTAAAAGTATACTGTGAAATATATAATTATAGTGATATATCTGTAGATGAAATATGTAATATTAATCCTAGTGGTATTATTTTATCTGGTAGTTCACATAGCGTATTAAATAATGGTCCAATGTTATCTAATAAAATTTTTAATATTAATATACCAATATTAGGAATATGTTATGGTATGCAACTTATAGTTAAGATGTTAGGAGGAATTGTAGAAAATATTATTGGCTGCCGAGAATTTGGATTATCTCGTATTATAATTAAAAAATATAGTAATTTAACAAATAATATTTACGACAGAATTAATAGTAATGATCGTATATTCTTGGATGTTTGGATGAGTCATAATGATGTTGTTACTAAAATTCCAAATAATTTTATTGCTATTGCAGGTAATGATAAATGTCAGAATGCTATTATTGCAAATGAAAAAGATAAAATATATGGATTACAATTTCATCCCGAAGTATCACATACTAAGTGTGGTATTAACTTAATTAAAAGATTTGTGTTTAATATATGTAATTGTATTCCTAATTGGAATATTAGTAATATCTATACTACTATTGTCAATAATATTAATAATTTGGTAAAGAGTAATGATAAGGTAATTTTAGGATTATCTGGAGGAATAGATTCATTAGTAACAGCTATTATAATAAATAATATCATTGGAAAAAGATTAATTTGCATATTTATTGATAATGGTTTACTTAGATTAAATGAATATAAATTAGTAATAAAACTAAGTAAAAATTTTAATTTAAATACAATTTTTATTAATGCAAAAAATAAATTTTTTAATGCTTTGTCTAATATTAGTGATGCAGAAGAAAAACGTAAAATTATTGGAAAAGTATTTGTGGATATATTTTTAGAACAAGCTACTAATTTTAGTAATGTTAAATGGTTTGCGCAAGGTACAATTTATTCAGATGTTATTGAATCCAAAAATAAAATAAAATCTCACCATAATGTTAGTGGTTTACCAAATAATATTGGTCTAAAATTACTAGAACCAATAAAAAAATTGTTTAAGGATGAAGTACGTGAATTAGGATTAAAAATGAATGTGCCCCATGATATTTTATATCGTCATCCATTCCCAGGTCCTGGATTAGCTATACGTATTATAGGAGAAGTTAAAGATAGTTTATGTAAATTATTAAGACTAGCAGATAGTATATTTATTGAAGAATTAAAAAATAATAATTTCTATTATAGAGTTGATCAAGCATTTACTATATTGTTACCAATTAAATCAGTTGGTATTATAGGTGATTATCGTAGATATGATTTAGTATTAGCTTTACGCGCAATAAATACTAGTAATTTTATGACAGCTAAGTGGGTAAAAATTCCTTATAATTTATTACATAAAATATCTAATAGGATTATTAATGAAATTAATGAAATATCAAGAGTAGTATATGATATTTCTGATAAGCCACCATCTACAATAGAATGGGAATAAAAAATTAATTAATTTCTTTAATATATTTAATTAATTTAATTAATGAATAAGAGTAACCAATTTCATTATCATACCAAGATATTAATTTACAAATTTTGTTTTTTACAGTACTATTTTTTACATCAAAAACGGATACTAAGGTAGTTCCTTTAATATCTATGGAAGTAATATCATCATTTATATAACCTAAAATATTTTTCAGATTAGTATTAGATTCCCGATAAATGATGTTATAAATATCTTTATAAGATATATTATCATCTAATAATATACTTATGTCAGCTAGTGATACCTGAGGAGTAGGAACACGAAATGATATTCCATGTACTTTATCTGTTAATTCTGGTATAATTTTACTTGTTACTTGCACAACGTTAGTAAAAGAAGGAATAATATTTTGTAACACACTTCTACCATCACAAAAACTTTTATATGAATAACCATCAATAACATTTTGACTAGCAGTAGCAGAATTTATAGTAGTTATCATTATCTGCTTTATATTAAAGTTATCATTTACTAATTTTAGCAATGGTACAACGCAATGAGATGTACAAGAAGAGTTTGATATAACTTTATAATTATTTTTATTATATAACATATTATTTACTCCCATTATAAACATAGGAGTATTATCTTTAGGAGGGCTAGTAATAATTACATTATCTGCACCAGATATTATATGTTTATAAGCATCTTTTGTAGTTAAAAATAATCCAGTAGACTCTATAACAAAATCAATATCATATTTATACCAAGGTATTTCTGATGGATCAGAATATTGATAACAGAAAATATTTTTGTTTTTAATATTTAAAATATTATCACTAACGATTTTAATATTGTTTTTGAATAAACCATGGTTAGAATCATATTTAATTGCATATGCAATATGATTAATATCTACTATATCATTAATTAGTATAACTTCTATATTGTTTATATTTTGTAATAAACGAAATAACGTTCTACCAATTCTACCAAAACCATTAATACCAATTCTAATATTATTCATACTTTTAATAATTAAATAAAAAACCAATTGAGTTAATATTAATAGAAAAAAATTATATTATAGAATAATTATATTGTAAACATAGAGCATAATATTTTTTATTAATTTTTATGTCATTATTTACAATAATATCATTTTTAATAATATAATCTGATAAATATTTCGTCATAATTTTTGTAAATATATTATATATATTATTAGATAATATATTAATTATACTAATACTATCATCGGTAAACCATTTTAATTGAAAGTTCTTTATTTTTGCTAAACTAGCTGCTTTATTAATAGCATCATCAAAATCTCCTATTTGATCTACTAATCCATATTTCATAGCATCATATCCACACCACACACGTCCTTGGCTAATGTTATTAATTTCATTCAGTGATTTATGTCTAGATTTAGCTACTAAATCAATAAATTTATTATATATAAATTGTGTGTTAATTCTTAACAATTTAATTATTTCTAATGGTAATTTTTTATTTGTTGATATATCAGCTAATGGTGAATTCGATACACCATCTTTATGTATCCCAATATAATCTAATAAATTTTCTATAGTATTAATTACACTAAAAACACCAATAGATCCAGTTATAGTACTAGGATCAGCAATAATATAATCAGCAGCTGTAGATATCCAATAACCACCAGAAGCATCAACATTTCCCATAGAGACAACAATTGGTTTATTAGTATTATGTACTCGTTCTAATGCAGTTCTAATTAATTCTGATATATAAACACTACCTCCAGGGCTATTTATTCTTAATAATATTGATTTTATATTATCATCTAAGCGAGCACAATTGATATACTTAATTATATTATTATAAGATGATATCTTATCATCAATTAAAATACTATTAATAAAAATTACCGCAATTTTATTATCTATTTTTTTTATCTTATTATCTATATGATAGTCATATATACTAATGTAGTTATAAGTTTTATTTTTTTTATTATAACCAAAAATATTAATCATTAATTTTTCAAATTTACTATATGACAAAATATCATCTACTAATTTATGTTTTAATGCAAATTTAGATAAATCATTATCTTTTTCTAATTCTAATATAGTACTAGTTATACTAGGATATATTTGCTTTTTGCTAATATGTCTATTATTTGCTATATCTTTTAAATAAATATTCCAAATATTATCAATTAAATTTTTATTAATATTTTTGGTATCACTTGACATATTATCTCTAAAAAATGGTTCTACAGCTGACTTATATTTACCTACTCTAAATATATAACTATTAATTTTTATTTTATTAAGTAATGATTTATAGTAATAATTATTTATAGAAATACCATGAATACTAACAAAACCTCCATTAATTAAATAGATTTTATTTGCAAAACTAGCTAGATAATACTGTATTTGATTATAACTATTACCAATTGCATATATTGGTTTTCCTGTACTAGAAAATTCTTTTAAAACTTTTCCTAAATATCTTAAAGATACTAAATCAACATTAACTAAATTATTTAAATCTAATACTAGACCACTAATATTACTATCTTGTTTTGCTTTACGTATAATATTTGTAATATCGTACAAAGAATTTAGTTTTTTATTATTAAAAATAACATTCTTAATATTATTATAACTTCTAATATTTATTGGTTTATCAATAATATCTCCCTTTAAATTAACAACTAATGCTCCTTTATATTTACTTAAAAATAAATTATTGGTATTACAATATGTGATTATTCCAATAATAATCAAAAGTAAAATAAAAATGTTATATAGAAAATTTCTAATAAAACTTAATATATTCCAAATAATTTTGATAGGTAAAACAAATATTAATTTTAATATATACATATTTTAATTATTATTAACTTATATCAAAAATTAGAATTAATGAATAATACTGTATATTAAATAATTTAATTAAAGTAATTTTTTATAAAATTTTGGTGGGGGAAGGATTCGAACCTTCGAAGTCAAAGACGACAGATTTACAGTCTGCTCCCTTTAGCCACTCGGGAACCCCACCATATATATGATATAACAAATTACATTATATAATAATATAAATAATTTAGATTATAAATGCTAAAAATATTTTGTAAATATAAAGTTAATTATTTTTATTTTTTAACAAAAATATTGTTTAATTTTATAATAATGGACTAAAAAGGTAAAATAGTTTTTCTATAATACGTTTCCAAAATGGTCTATTTATCCATTCTGATGTTTTAATTAAAAAAGAATTTGTCATATATGCTTTCTGTATTTTTAGTAATTGTTTATTAAATTTATTATCATCGATAATTAGTATTAATTCTGAATTTAATTTTAAACTTCTAATATCTAAATTTACTGTACCTACTATACTTATATTGTTATCAATAATTATACTTTTAGTATGCAAAAAACCACCCTTAAATTGATTAATTTTTACTCCAGCATCTAGTAGTTCGGCAAAAAACACTCTACTTGCCCAATTTACTAAAATAGAATCACTCTTAATTGGTATAATAATATCTACTTTCACTCCTCTGTTAGCTGCAGTACAAATTGCTTTGAGAAGATCATTACTTGGTATTAGATAAGGTGTTGTTATAACTAATTTTTTTCGAGCTGCGTAAATAGAGGTTACTAACACTTGATTAATAATATTTTTAGAAATAATTAAATTAGAAGATATTACTTGTACTATAGCACTATTGTATAGTATATCTGAAATTTTTTTTGGAAATGATGGTAAAATTAATTCGTTAGTTTCTATTTTCCATTCACAAGAAAATATTATACTCATAATATTAGCTATACATCCTTCCATTCTAACCATAATATCAACTAACTTACCTAAGTTAGATTTATAATAATTAGGATCTATCATATTCATACTGCCAGTATAAGTAATATTATTATCGATAATAATTATTTTTTTATGTTGACGAATATCTATTCTATTAATAAAAATATGCAGAATACTAATTTTAAAAGCTTCTACTATAATAATACCAGCTGTACGTAATTTCTTATGATAATTACTACGAAAAAATTTCAGACTACCAACTGAATCTAAAATTATTCTACAATTAACTCCTCTTTTAGCAGCTATAATTAATGCTTGTATTACTTTTTTTATTAATCCATCGGTGTTCCATATATAAAAAATAATATCTATATTATTTTTAGCTAAATTAATATCATTTATAATACTTATTATAGTATCATTACTATCAGTAAATAATTTTATTTTTTTTACTTTAACTTCATTCACTCTATGTTGATATTTATATAATTGAAATAGAGATCTTGCAGTTTTACTACTATTATTACCTAAATACTTTCTATACTTACTATTAAATTTATTAAGCCAATAATATACTGGTGTTGATAATTTTTTTCCTCTGTTAATTTTTATTTTACTAATGTTAATTTCACCAAATAATAAATACATAATTATACCAATAATTGGTAATATATGAATTATCATTATCCAGGCTATAGTAGAAGATACATCATGATTATATAATATAATTCTTATGGAGATAAGAATTATAAATATCCAGTATATTATAATTAAAAACCAATTTTTTATAATAAAAATTATCATATCAAATTATTTATATAATATCTTAAAAATACTAATATACATAATTTTATAGATACAAATATACATATAGATAAGACACGATTAATTTTTTATACTAAAATAGTAAAAGTATTATTTGTTTAAGAATAAATATAATCTAAATATATAGATAATTAATATTGATAATAATAAATTATTTACGCTATTTAATATTATATTAGTAGTCAGTGGAGTAATAAAAAATAATTTAGTTATCAATAATAATAATATCATCTTTATTATGAGCCACAAAAGTATTATTGGATATACTAGTTTAAAATTATTTATACTAAAAATTATACTATTATATATTGATTTACTTATACTAATTTGATTAGTAAATAATATTACTGGAGAAAAACTCAATAATATTATTAATATAATACCAGGTATAACTAATAATAATAGTCCAAATTGTATAACTATAGTTAATAAAAAAATTAAAATAGATAGCTTAGGTAGTTTTTTTGTTAGAGAAAAAATTAATATTTTTATTATTTGTTCTTTTTTAGTATATTTTAAAACATCTATTATTATTAATACGCCACCAATTATAAAAATATTATTTATTAAATTAGTTACAGTATTGATAATAGATATTTTTAAGAGTAAATGTTGTTGTTCTGAAGATAGTTGCTGTATAAATTGATTTAAATTTAAGTTACCATGTTCAATGATAATATTATTTAATAACAATTTTTCATTAAAAGAAATTAAAACATGATTAATTGATGTATTAAGTATTGATACTATTAATACCAACATCATGATATTATAAAATTGATTACGTACAAAATTGATTACATCAAAATAAATATTACGTAATATGTTAATTGACATTAATGTTCCTAGCATTAATTATTACTTATAAATATAGTAAAATATTACTTTTAGTAAAGTAGTAACTACTTTATATATTATATATAATAATAAACTACTTAAGTAAAATTTTATTATATTTTTTAATTATATTAATTAATAAGATTAAAACCTAGTTTTAATAAATTATTTATAAAATTATAACATATGACCCATCTTATTTGCTTTGGTATCTAAATAATGAGCATTATTTATATTACGTCCTACAATAAGTGGTACTCTTTCAGTGATGCTAATTCCAAATTTTAATAAAATTTCTATTTTTTTTGGATTATTAGTAAGTAATTTTATTTTTTTTATTCCAAGTAATTTTAATATATCAGCACACAAAGAAAAATCTCTTTCGTCAGCAGCAAATCCTAATTTATTATTAGCTTCTACAGTATCAGCACCATGATCTTGTAACGAATATGCACGAATCTTATTAATTAAACCAATATTTCTTCCTTCTTGTCTATGATATATTAATATTCCATTGCCTTCTTTAACAATTTGAATTATTGCAGATTTTAACTGAAAGCCACAATCGCATCTTAAGCTAAACAATGCATCTCCAGTCAAACATTCTGAATGAATTCTTGTTAATATTGAATCATGCTTAATATTACCATAAATTAATGCTATATGATTTTTTTTAGTTAAAACTTCTTCAAACCCAAATAATAAAAAATTACCCCATTGTGTTGGTAGTTTAGATTTTGCTTCAAGTTTAACTTTCATATCCTTCCCCAAAAAACAATATAACATATGAGTCTACTACAATAAATAGTATTATATAATACTTAACTATTAGATCATTATATAAATAAAAGATTTCAGTAATAACTGAAAATTTTAAGTTAATTAAATAAAACAAATCATCAAAATAATTATTTATGATTTTCGTCTTATTAATAATTAACAATGTTGTCACATAATTCTTAAATAAATATTATTATTGTATTTGTAATTAATTAAATTTATATTTATCTATAAGATAACTATTATAAAATAGACACACATATTTCATAATATAACACAAATTTGCTTAAATTAATTAAACATGTTATTAATTTGCATAGAAAATAATAATTTTAAGTAATTATTTTATAATTAATATTAATAAATTAAAGTATATAAAATGTTTTTATTATGTTCTAATTAATATTTTAGTTTAGTACTATAATAATAGTTTGTATACTATATTACTTATTATGTATTAATCAGAAAATAATTTGTACACATTTTGATATAAAATAATATTACGAAAGATAATATTATTGTTAATTTAGTAAAATATAATTTATCTGTTAATCAAGTTAATTTAATTAGTATGATTAATATAATAAAAAAAAATAGATACCCATATATTATTATGATAATGGGTCCAACTGCTTCTGGTAAAAGTAAATTTGTAATTAAATTAAGAAATTATATTCCTGTAGACATTATTAGTGTTGATTCAACCTTAATATACAAAGGAATGAATATAGGAACTGCAAAACCACCAAACAAAATATTAGATGAAATACCTCATGAATTAATTAATATACGTAATCCTGATGAGTTGTATTCAGTTGGTAATTTTTACTATGATGCAACTAAAGCAATAGACCATATATTAAAAAATAATCGTATACCATTACTTGTTGGTGGTAGTATGTTTTATTTTAAAACATTAATTAATGGACTTCCGTTATTACCAAAGAGTAATTTATTTTTAAGAAAACATATTAACAATTTAATAAAAATTTTTGGTTTTGAATTAATAAGTTATTTATTTAACAAAATTAATTATACCATTACTAATAATATTAATAATAATGATATTCAGAGATTAATTCGTTCTATAGAAGTATTTTTACTATCTAGAAAAACTATTTATGAATTAACTAATGAACAAAAATTAATTAAATTACCTTATAAAATATATAAATTTTGTTTAATGCCAGATAGTAAATTTAGATTAAATAAACGTATTAGATATCGTTTTTACAAAATGTTATCTTTAGGTTTCGAAAATGAAGTAAATACACTATTTATTAGCAATAAATTAAGATTTGATATGCCATCTTCTAAATGTATTGGGTATAAACAAATGTTATTATACAT
This sequence comes from Candidatus Lightella neohaematopini, assembly GCA_025728475.1. Lineage (GTDB taxonomy): Bacteria > Pseudomonadota > Gammaproteobacteria > Enterobacterales > Enterobacteriaceae > Lightella > Lightella neohaematopini_G. Next base: position 36,396 of record JAOBJN010000003.1, on the reverse strand, counting down.
TATTGGTAAAATTAGTTATAAAGATATGATTAGGCAATCAATAATTGCTACTCAGCAATTAGCTAAAAAACAAATTACTTGGATTAAAAATAGTTATACTAATATGTATTGGTTAAATAATGATAATTATGATAAATCAATTAGAGATTTAATTAAAATTATTTCTTATTAGAATAAAATTTTTAATATAACTACGAAAATTTATATAGATTAAACGGAGTTATTATGTTTTTAAAAAATATTTTAAAAAAAAATTACAATAATAATTTTTGGAATAAAAATGATCAAAAATGGAAAAAAAGAAATAATTATGAAAAAGAACCTCCAAATTTAGATGAAATGTTTATTAATTTTTTTAGAAAAATAAATAAGATTTTTAATTTAAAATCAATGAAAAAATCTATAAATAACAAGTTTTTAATTATATTTATTATACTATGTATTGCTGTGTGGTTTTTTAGTGGTTTTTATACTATTAAGGAAGCTGAAAGAGGATTAATTTTGCGTTTGGGTAAGTTTAATCACATTGTTTATCCTGGATTAAATTGGAAACCAACATTTATAGACAAATTAATTACTATTAACGTAGAATCAGTTAAAGAGTTAGTAGCATCGGGTATTATGTTAACAGCAGATGAAAATGTAGTTCGTGTTGAAATGAATGTACAATATAAAATTACTAATCCGAAACTATACTTATTTAGTGTTGTTAACGCAGATGATAGTCTAAAACAAGCTACAGATAGTGCTTTACGTGAAGTAATCGGAAAATATGATATGGATCGTATTTTAACTGAAGGAAGAACGTTAATACGTAATGATACTTATAAAACTATTGAAAATACTATCGAACCATATAATATGGGTATTACTATACTAGATGTAAATTTTCAAACAGCTCGTCCACCAGAAGAAGTAAAAGAGGCGTTTGATGATGCTATTGCTGCTAGAGAAAATGAACAACAATATATTCGTGAAGCAGAAGCTTATGCTAATGAAGTACAACCTCATGCCTATGGACAAGCACAAAGAATACTTGAAGAAGGAAGATCTTACAGTATAAAAAAAATATTAACAGCTCAAGGAGAAGTATTAAAATTTAATAAACTTTTATCTGAATATAAAGTTTTTCCTGAGATTACTAAAAAAAGGTTATATTTAGATACTTTAGAAAAAATCTTTGAAAACACAAAAAAGGTGTTAGTAAGTAATAATAATTGTAGTAATATACTATTATCATTAAATAAAAATTTTGATATAGAACATAATATTAATTATAATAATTCGCATCTTAATGGAAAAACAAATAAAAAATAGTATAAAATATAAACTAAATAGATAAAAAAAAATATTTACTTTAAAATGTATAAAAGTATTATTATTGTTATATTATTACTAATAACATTTATTTATGCGTCATTGTTCTTTGTGCAAGAAGGACAAAATGGAATAGTTTTGCGTTTTGGTAAAGTTGTCCGTTCTAATAATAATAATCCACTAGTTTATAATCCAGGAATGCATTGGAAAATACCATTTATTGAAGATATAAAAGTTATAGATACAAGAATTAATACTACAGAAAATCAAGCTGATCGTTTTGTAACTATGGAAAAAAAAGATTTAATTATTGATTCTTATATTAAGTGGCGTGTTAATAATTTAAGTAGATATTATCTATCAACTGGAGGAAATATTACACAAGCAGAAGTTTTAATAAAAAGAAAATTTTCTGATCGTTTGCGATCAGAATTAGGTAAATTAGACGTAAGGAGTATAGTAACTGATTTTAGAAATAAATTAATGAATAATGTAAAAAATTCACTAAATTATGGAGTAACAGATAATATATATAATACAGAAATAATAAAAGCTAATAACAGTAGTATGAATATGTTAGGTATAAAGATTATTGATGTAAGAATAAAACAAATTAATTTACCTATAGAAGTGTTTGATGCTATATATAAACGTATGAGAGCTGAAAGAGAGTCTGTTGCACGTAGACATAGATCACAAGGTAAAGAAGAGGCGGAAAAAATACGAGCTATTGCTGATTATCAAGTAACTCGTATTATTTCAGAAGCAAAAAAACAATCATCTATAATTAAAAGTACTGCTGACGCTAAAATAATAAAAATATATGCTCAATCCTTTAGTAAGGATCCAGATTTTTATAATTTTATAAAAAGATTAAAAATATATAGAAACAGCTTTAAAAATAATAAAAATATAATGATTCTAAATAATCAAGATAGTTTTTTTAAATTTATTAATGAATTTAAGTAATATTATAAACTAACTTTTTTAAATAAAAATATTAAAATTAAATGTATGTTATTTATGGTATTAACACTATTAAAACTTTACTAAGTTATAATCATAAATATTTTAATAATGTTTTAATTTCTAGAAAAAACAATGAAAGAATTAAAGTTGTTATTGATAAATTAAACTTCTTTAAAATACAAACAAATTTTGTTAATGAAAAACTAATAAATAAAATAGTTGGTAATGTTGTACATCAAGGAATATTAGCTTACGTAAATAAAAGAAGATATGTTAACAAATTATTTTTAACTAATCTTATAAATAAAAAAAATAAATTATTGTTAATATTGATTTTAGATAGCATTATTGACCCACATAATTTAGGATCATGTTTAAGATCGGCTTATTCTGCTGATGTTGACTTAGTAATTATACCTAAGTATAATTCTGTAAAACTTAATAGTACTGTTTATAAAGTATCTAGCGGTGCTGCTAATATTGTACCAATACTAAAAGTTAGTAATTTAAATAATGTAATAAAAATATTAAAAAATAAAGGTATTAAAATTGTAGGTACTGATGATAAATCAAATAATATACTTTATAAGAGTAATTTAAATAAATCTTTAGCATTAGTTATTGGTTCAGAAAGTCATGGTATATGTAATTCAATATATCATAATTGTGACGAAATAATTAATATTCCTACTATGAATGATATGACATCGATAAATTTATCTGTTGCTACTGGGATAATATTATTTGAAATAATTAGACAACGTAATTTATTTTAATTAATTATTGGATAATTAATAATTTTAATTATAAAAATATTTCAAATATTATAATAATTTATTTAACTTGGAAGGTTTTATGCGTAATTATGAAATAATGATATTAATTAATAATACAAATAATAAAGTAGATGAAGTAATTGATTTTTATAAAAATATTGTAATTAATAATAATGGTAATATTCATAAAATAGAAAATTATGGTATCAAATCATTGTCTTATAGTATTAATAAATTTAAAAAAGCTTACTATATTGTTATGAATATTACGGTACCAATTGATATAATAAAAAAAATAGAAAATTATTTAAAATTTAATAATAACATTATTCGTAGTTTAATTACTAAAATAAAATAATAATTTATTGTAATAATATATTAAAAATGTTATTTTGTAGTTAAATAATTAATTTTCTAATAATTTTATATTACTTAATTTAAAATGTATAATAGCAAACAAAAATTTTTCTTAACAAAGAATTATACTTATCAAATAAATTATAAAAATGTAGACATTTTAAAAAATTATGTTAGCGAAAGTGGAAAAATTATTCCTAGCAGGATTACTGGAGTTAGCGCAAAGCAACAAAGAATAATAGCTCGTGCTATTAAAAAAGCTAGGTATTTATCACTTATGCCATATATTGATCATCACTAAATTAATAATTGTATTGTGATTAAATTATGATAGTTATATTATTGTGTAAAATTAATAAACTGGGTAATGTTGGTGATAAAGTAGTAGTAAAAGATGGTTACGCTAGAAATTTTTTATTGCCTAATAAAAAGGCTTTAGTTGCTAATAGAGATAATTTGTTATTATTTGACAATAAAAAAATTCAATTAGAACAAGAATTAGCTCAACATAAATCTGAAATAATAAATAAAATTAATAAAATTAAAGAATTAAATAATATCACTATATTAGCTAAAGTTGGTAAAAATAATAAGATTTTTGGATCTATTAATAGTAACCATATAGTTAAGTATATGAAAAATCATGGAATATATCTAAAAAATAAGGAAGTTAACTTACCAATAAAAAGTATAAGAAAAGTTGGTAATTATAATGTAACTATTTTTGTGGAAAAAAAATTAACAGTTCAGATTACTCTTAAGATAAAAAGTTATAATAAATAATTTAGCTATTATCGTTATCTTTAGCTTTTATTTCTCTATTCAAAGCTTTTATCATTTCTTTTTTTGCTTCTTCTTTACTAGCCCAACCATAAGTTTTTGTCCATTTTTTTGATTCTAATTTTTTATAATTTTCAAAAAAATAAGTAATCCTTAATTTTAAGGATTTTGATACATCATCAATATCAAAAATATTGTTATAATCATTACAAATTTTATTACTAGGTACCATAATTAATTTTATATCTTTACCTGATTCGTCTATTGTTTTTAGTAAACCAATTGGTCTGCATAATATTATTGTACCAATATTCAAAGGATATGGAGTGATTACTAATGCATCAATTGGATCTCCATCTAATGATAGAGTATTATTAATATATCCATAATTACATGGATAAAAAATTGGACTAGGTATAAATCTATCTACAAAAATTAAATTATTATTTTTGTTAATTTCATACTTTATAGGATTAGAATTATATGAAATTTCGATAATTACATATGTTTCTTCAGGAAAATTATTGCTAATTTGTAATTTATTAAAGTTCATTTATTATCCTTAGTCTAAATTATTATAATTTTAATAATCTTATTTTATTATAATGTATATTAAATTTTTTAATGCTTATTATATAAAGGTGTTAGATAATCTAGGTATGATATAGCTTTTTTGCTTTTACTAAAACTAAATTTTTTATATAATTAATAGAATTACATTGATTTATTGCATTAATAACTTTTATAATTAGTTTACTATTATTTTTTTTAAAAATTTGTTTTATTAGTTTAGTATGATATGAATTATCATAATGCATAACATGCAACAATGGCAAGGTTAATCTACCATTACGTAAATCATTTCCTATTTTTTCTTCTATAATTTTTTTATTTGGTATATAATTAATTAGATCATCCATAATTTGGAATACAATTCCTAAATATCTTCTATAATAACGTAGTAACTTTTCTTGATATTTGCTTGCTTCAGCCAACACTGCTGAAATTTGTGAAGATATTTCAAATAAACGAGTAGTTTTTCTATATATTATACGCATATATCTTTCCATAGAAAAATTAGGATTTTTTGTTTATCAATTGTATAATTTCACTTTCAACAATATTATTAATAGCATAAGATATTAATTTTAATACTTTTAATGAACTTATTGTAATCATCATTTTAAATGAACGAGTATAAATAAAATTATCTATTAAAATGCTAGCAGCATTAACAAATATTATATTTGTTTTAGTTTTTCCTTTACGTAATATTGATTTATTAATAACATCATCATGTAATAAATTTGCATTGTGTATGAATTCAATTATAGCTGCAGTAGTTATATGATGTTTCATATTATTATATTTTAAAGCATAAGCTATTAATATAATTAATATCGGTCTAATTTGTTTTCCACCACTATTGGTTATGTATTTACCAATTTGATTAACTAAATTAATTTTAGAATATAATTGTTTTGTAGTTTTGTTATTTACTACTTTCATATCTTTAACAGTTAATTTAATAATGTTTTTAAAATTCATTAATATAATTTAAATTTATGTTATGAATAATATTTAAAAATGAGTACTTTTAATTATATATTAATAATTATAAAAAAACATTATTAATATCTTATAATTATTAATAATGTAATATAATTAAATTATGTTGTATAAATTTTATCTAAAATTTGGAGCTTTTATGTATGTATTATTTAGTAGTGGAAGTAAGCAATACTTAGTTAGTAAGGGAGATACTATTACTATTGAAAAAATTGATAAATTAATTGGTACAACTATCAAAATAAACAATATTTTAATGTATTGCAAAAATAATATTTGCAAATTTGGTAATCCATATATTAAAGATATTTCTATAGTAGCAAAAATAATAAATCATAATCGTAATAAAAAAATAAAAATTGTTAAATTTATTCGTAGGAAACACTATCGTAGAAATTATGGTCATAGACAATGGTTTACACAAATAAAAATTATTGATATTTTGTTTTAAAATTTAATGTATAAAATATTTATTAAAGTTAAGAGGTAATAATAATGGCACATAAAAAAGCTGGTGGTTCTACTAGAAATGGTCGTGATTCTCCGGGAAAAAGATTAGGTATTAAATGTTTTGGTGGACAAATAGTTTTAGCAGGTAATATTATACTACGTCAAAGAGGTACTACTTTTCATCCTGGTAATTATGTTGGTATGGGTAAGGATTATACTTTATTTGCTTTAACTAAAGGACAAGTTTATTTTACTAAGGGTGGAAAAAATAAACATAAATTAGTTTATTTAGTACCAAAATAAACTAAATTAGTTTTGTATATTTATTCATAATATAATTATTAAATATGAGATTCATTGATGAAGCTACTATTGTAGTAAAAGCTGGTAATGGTGGTAATGGATGTGTTAGTTTTCGCAGAGAAAAATATATACCTCGTGGTGGTCCTAATGGAGGTAATGGTGGTTATGGTGGTAACATAATTATAGTAGCTGATAAAAATAAAAATAATCTTTTAGATTTTCATTTTAAAAAGAAATTTATAGCAAGTAATGGTCATCATGGTAAGGGATCTAATTGTACTGGTAAAAATGGCAAAGATCAAATTATTGCTGTTCCAATAGGAACTAGGATATTAGATGTAAATAATAATCTAATAATAGATATATTATTTAATAATCAAAGTATTATAATAGCTAAAGGTGGATTACCAGGATTTGGTAATGCACATTTTAAATCTTCTATAAATAGAACTCCTAGAATTAGTACTAATGGTAGTATTGGTGAGGAACGAATAATCAAATTAGAATTAATTTTATTAGCTGATGTTGGTCTTATAGGATTACCTAATTCTGGTAAGTCATCTTTATTATGTGCTATATCTTCAGCAAAATCAAAAATAGCAAATTATCCATTTACAACTTTAATGCCTAAACTTGGTGTAGTTCGAATGAATAATATTAATTTTATTGTAGCTGATATTCCAGGAATTATTTACGGAGCTTCTAGTGGTACTGGTTTAGGTATAAATTTTTTAAAACATGTAAAAAGATGTACCATATTGTTACATATAGTTGATTTGACAGATAAAAATTTATTGAATAGTATTAATATTATTCAAAACGAAATATATTGTTATGATAAACAATTAATAAACAAACCATTTTGGTTAGTATTTAATAAGGTTGATTTAGTACCAAAAGTTAGATTACATAATATTATATGTAATCTAATTAAAAATATTAATTATCATATGAATTATTATATTATTTCTGCAGTTAATAAAAATGGACTAAATAGATTATGTTATGATTTAGCAAAATTTATAACAAATTATAAAAAATTCAATAAATTATACAAATAATTAATAAATTAATTTTAGCATGTTTTTTATTAATTTAATATTTTATAACTTATTAATTGATAATTACATATAATTAGTATAGGAGAATTATTTGTGAATAAAGTTCCTATGACAATAAATGGTGTTGTTAAATTAAAAAATGAATTAAATTATTTAAAAAATGTACGTAGACCTAATATAATTAAGGCAATATCTGATGCTAGATCTCATGGTGATTTAAAAGAAAATGCTGAATATCACGCAGCAAAAGAACAACAAATATTTTGTGAAAAAAGAATATATGAAATAGAATTAAAGTTAGCTAATGCTCACATTATTGATGTAACTAAAGTAATTAACAATAATTGTGTTATTTTTGGTGCTACTGTTAGTTTAAGAAATATTAAAACTAATGAAAATCAAAAATACTGTATTGTTGGAGATGACGAAGCTGATATAAAAGATAACTTAATTTCTATACATTCACCTATAGCAAGAAGTATTATAAGTAAAAAAGTATCTGATATAGTTATTGTAAATACACCAAGAGGTGAAATAAAATATGAAATTATTAAAATAGAATATTTATAATTATTTAATAAAATTTTATATTTATAATGTAGTTAATAAATTTTATTTTATTATTATATGATTAATAATTGGTTAAAAGTTAATTTTAGTGATTTTTTTACTAAAAAAGCAAAACAAGATAAATTACGGGCAAGATCTTGGTTTAAATTAGATGAAATAAATCGTAAATATAATTTATTTAAACCTAATATTAATGTAATAGATTTAGGCTCTTCTCCAGGTAGTTGGTCACAATATGCTATTAATAAAATTAAACCTAATGGTAAAATTATTGCTTGTGATATTTTATCTATGTATCCTATTAATGGTGTTAAATTTATACAGGGAAATTTTTGTAATGATAAAATATTTTATAAACTAATAGAAATAGGAAAAAATAATATACAATTAATATTATCTGACGCTTCACCAAACATTAGTGGTATATCTCTAATAGATAATAAAAATTTTTATAATTTATTAATTAAAATAATATTATTATGTAGAAAGGTATTAACAAAAAATGGTAATCTGGTTATGAAAATTTTTTATAATAGGGAAATAAATAGATATATGAAAATAATTAGTTTATTATTTACTTATGTAAAAATTAATAAACCAATTGCTTCTAAATCAAAATCAAAAGAAGTATATATTATAGCGATAAAATATAAGTTTTAGTTAATAAAATAAAACTAATTTTTTAAAAATATTAGATGAGGCTAGTTTCTTGAACGATATGATAAAAAATTTAGTAATTTGGTTGATTGTTGCTATTATATTAATATCAATATTTCAAAATTTTGGTTTTAATGATTCTAATAATCGTAGAGTTGATTACTCTACTTTTATATATGATATAAATCAAGATCAAATTAGAGAAGTACATATTAATGGTAGAGAGATTATTGTTATTAAAAAAGACAGTAATCAGTATATTACTTATATCCCAATAAATGATTCCAAATTACTAGATATTATGTTAAACAAAAATATTAAAATTATAGGAGAACCACCAGAAGAACCTAGCTTATTAACATCTATATTTATTTCTTGGTTTCCTATGATATTATTGATTGGTGTATGGATATTTTTTATGAGACAAATGCAAGGAGGTGGAAAAGGAGCAATATCATTTGGAAAAAGTAAAGCAAGAATGTTAACTGATGATCAAGTAAAAACAACTTTTGCAGATGTTGCTGGTTGTGATGAAGCAAAAGAAGAAGTTAGTGAATTAGTTGACTATTTGCGTGAACCTAATAGATTTCAAAAGTTAGGTGGGAAAATGCCTAAAGGAGTTTTAATGGTTGGCCCTCCAGGAACTGGTAAAACTTTGTTAGCTAAAGCTATTGCTGGTGAGGCTAAAGTACCATTTTTTACAATATCTGGTTCTGATTTTGTTGAAATGTTTGTTGGAGTTGGAGCTTCTCGAGTAAGAGATATGTTTGATCAGGCAAAAAAATCTTCACCATGTATTATATTTATTGATGAAATAGATGCAGTTGGACGTCAAAGAGGTACTGGTCTTGGTGGGGGTCATGATGAAAGAGAACAAACATTAAATCAAATGCTAGTAGAAATGGATGGTTTTGATGGGAACGATAGTATAATAGTTATTGCAGCTACTAATAGACCTGATGTATTAGATCCAGCATTACTACGTCCTGGTAGATTTGATAGACAAATAGTAGTTGGATTACCAGATATTAGAGGTAGGGAGCAAATATTAATCGTTCATATGCGTAGAGTACCGTTATCTTCAGATGTTAATGTATCTTTTATTGCAAGGGGTACTCCTGGTTTTTCTGGAGCAGATTTAGCTAATTTAGTTAATGAGGCTGCTTTATTTGCAGCTAGAAGAAATAAAAGGGTAGTATCTATGTTAGAGTTTGAAAAAGCTAAAGATAAAATTATTATGGGTTCTGAACGTAGATCAATGGTTATGACAGAAATACAAAAAGAGTCAACAGCTTATCATGAAGCTGGACATGCTATTATTGGTCGTTTAGTACCAGAACATGATCCAGTACATAAAGTTACTATTATTCCTAGGGGTAGAGCTTTAGGAGTAACATTTTTTTTACCAGAAAATGATACTATTAACGCTAGTAAACAAAAATTAGAAAGTCAAATTTCTACATTGTATGGTGGTAGATTAGCTGAAGAAATTATTTATGGAGCTAATATGGTATCTACTGGAGCAGCAAATGATATTAAGATAGCAACATCCATAGCTAGAAATATGGTTACCCAATGGGGATTTTCAAATAAATTAGGGCCATTACTATATGCTGAAGAAGAAGGAGAAATATTTTTAGGAAGATCAGTGGCAAAAATTAAACATATGTCTGATGAAACGGCACGCATTATTGATCAGGAAGTAAAATTATTAATAGAACATAATTATAATAGAGCATATAAATTATTATTAGATAATATTGATATATTACATGCAATGAAAGATGCTTTAATAAAATATGAAACTATTGATGCATTACAAATTGATGATCTTATGTTACGTAAAACTGTACGGCCACCAGCAAATTGGAATGATAATATTAAAGAAAATAATAATTAGGTATTAAATTATTTTTATTAAACTAGATATATATGAATTTAATTATTAATAATCATATTTTAAATTTTTCTGATCCTTGTATTATGGGTATACTGAATATTACTCCAGATTCATTTTTTGATGGAGGGAAATATAACACTATTAATAAAGTTATTAATCACGTTTCTAATATGATTAATGACGGAGCTAGTATAATAGATGTTGGAGGTGAATCAACTAGACCAGGTTCTGAACATATTAGTGTAAATGAAGAACTAGATAGAGTAATACCAGTAGTATTAGAATTACAAAAACGTTTTAATACTATTATATCTGTAAATACTTCAAAAATTGAAGTTATTAAAGAAAGCATACTAGCTGGTGTTGATATAATTAATAGTATATATCCATTTGATAAAAAAATATTAAAATTAATGGCTAATAATAATTTATTAGTTTGTATTATGCATATAAAAGGTACACCAAAAAATATGCAAATTTTTCCATTTTATTCTAATTTAATTTTGGAAATTAGTGAATATTTTGACTATCAGATTAAAAAATATCAAAAATATGGTATTAAAAAAAATAGAATAATATTGGATCCTGGTTTTGGTTTTGGTAAGAATTTATCTCATAATTATATGTTATTATCACAATTAAATATTTTTAGTAAATTTAAATTACCATTATTAGTAGGTATGTCACACAAATCTATGATAAGTAAACTAACTGGCACTACTAAATCATTATATGGTAGCATTGCTTGTGCAGTAATTGCTGTGATTAACGGGGCAAATATAATTCGTGTACATGATGTTGCACAAACTGCTGCGGCTTTAAAGATAGTTAAATCTACTTTAACTATTAAAAATTAGAATATTGTTATTTTAGTGACAACTATTTTACAGTATTATAATGATTATTATTTTATATTATAGTTTACATGATTTATATAGTGATATAAGATAGTTAGTTTATACTATTTACTAATTTTATAGTTTATTAATTAAGTTATTATAAATATAATATTTATTAATAAATATTAAATATCTAAAATTTTTTGATTAAAACTTAAAACTAATTTATTTAAATTTGTATTATCTAATTTCATACTTTGGGTAGACAAAAATGTACAAAATATTACTAATTATGTTTCTATTAGTATCGACTGTTTTAATTATAGTTATAATGTTACAAAATAAAAAACATGATATTGGATTAACATTTAATACACATAATTTATCTAATATATTATCTAATTCAATTAATACTGGAAATACTATAATTAAACTAACTATAATATTAGCAATATTATTTTTTTTATTTAGTTTATTGTTAGCTAATTTAACTAAAAATATCAAAAATAAAGATAATATTTGGCAATCGTCAAAAAATATTAAATGTTTAAAAGAAAACTTTAATAAATAATATTCATTCATATTTATTATTTTGATTAAATATTTTTATTTTTTACCGAGGTGGTGAAATTGGTAAACACGCTATCTTGAGGTGATAGTGCCAACATTATTTTGGTTTACGGGTTCAAGTCCCGTCCTCGGTATTTTATTAGTTAATTTGTTAATATTTATATTATTTTGTAATAATTTATTTTATTTAAAATAAAAATTATATTATTTATGATTCAAAAAATTTAGATATACATAATAAAGTAATAGATATTAAATCTAAATTATTTAATAATGTAATAGATATAATAATTTTGTAATTTTTACATTGAATAGTATTATTTATAACTATTTTAGATAATAAAACTATAAATAATATATAATGATATAATTTTATTATAAACAATAAGAAATACATAATTATGTTTAAAATTAAGAATTAATACTATCCACAATATTGTAATTAATTTGAGATAATTAGAATGAACAAAGAAATTTTAGCTGTCGTAGAAGCAGTTTCAAATGAAAAATTAGTTACGAGAGAAAAGATTTTTGAAACGTTAGAACTTGCTATTGCTGTAGCAACAAAGAAAAAGTATTCACATGATATAGAAGTTCGCGTTAGTATAGATCGAAGATCTGGTAGTTTTAGTACTTTTAGACGTTGGTTAGTTGTTTATGAGGTTACTCAGCCAACAAAAGAAATTACTATTGATGCTGCTTTATTAGATAAGCAAGATGTTAAGATTGGTGATTATATAGAAGATGAAATTGAGTCAGTTAATTTTGACAGAATAACTACTCAAATTGCTAAACAAGTAATAATACAAAAAGTACGTGAAGCAGAACGAGCAACAATATTAGAACATTTTGTAAATCGCAAAGGAAAAATAATTACTGGAATTGTTAAAAGAATTAATAGAGATGGTATAAATATTGATGTAGGTAATAATGCTGATGCTATAATTCTCAAAGAAGATATGTTACCTAGAGATAACTTTCGTATAGGTGATAGAGTAAAAGGTATATTATATGCTGTAAAACCAGAAAATAAAATGGCACAATTATTTATTAGTAGAGTAAAACCAGATATGTTAATAGAATTATTTCGTATAGAAGTACCAGAAATTAATGAAGAAATAATTGAAATTAAAGCAGTAGTTAGAGATCCAGGACTAAGAGCAAAAATGGCCGTTAAAACTAATGATAAAAGAATTGATCCTATTGGTGCTTGTGTAGGTATGCGGGGAGCTAGGGTACAAGCTGTATCTAATGAATTAGGTGGAGAACGAATTGATATTATTTTATGGGCTGATAATCCAGCACAATTTGTTATTAATGCCATAACATCAGCAGATGTATCATCAATTATAGTAGATGAAGATAAGCATGCTATGGATATTGCAGTGGAAGAAAGTAATTTAGCACAAGTTATTGGTCGTAATGGACAAAATATTAAATTAGCATCTCAATTAAGTGGTTGGGAATTAAATGTTATGACTTCTGCTATGTTAGAAGCTAAACATAAGGCTGAAGAACAAGTTGTATTAAATAATTTTACAAAAAAATTATTGATTAGTTTATCTACAGCTAAAATATTGGTAGATCATGGTTTTTCTTCCATTGAAGAATTAGCATATATTTCTAAAAATGAACTATTAGAAATAAAAACAATAGATCGTAATGAAATATTATTAATTCAAGAAAAAGCAAAAAACATAATTCACTATAATAATCTAAAAAATAAAAATTATGATCAATCACATACCAATATGTTATTAAAATTACCTGGTATAAATGAAAATATATTGACAAAACTAATATCACGTAATATCTCTACATTAGAAAAATTAGCAGAACAAAGTATTGATGATTTAGTAGATATTAAAGAGTTAGAATTAGATAATAAAAAAGCAGGAGAATTAATTATGGCAGCACGTGATTTATGTTGGTTTAATAAATCACATTAATAGATATATAATATTTTTGATAAATATACTTTATTTAAGTAAAATAAGATAAATTAAATATTCTAACTATATTATGGTTATTAATGTATGATAATAAATAAGTTAATTTTGCAAAGAAAAAAAAGAAGTACACTAAATATTCTTGACAATAAGGGTAAAAATAAGTCAATAAAAGTTGAGATACGTAAAAAAACAAGTATTTATAAAAAAAAAATATTTTTAAATAAAAATAAATATACTAATGATAATATCATTAATGACGAATATACTAATAATCAATTATCTAAAAAAATAAGTGTTAGTTTTGATAATCAAGATAAATCTATTTATTCTACAAATAATGTAAATAGTATTTCTAAAAGAAAACATGTAAAATCAAAAAATAAAAATAGTATTATTTCTAATAAAAAGTATGATATAGAGTATAATAATGTTAGTACTAACATGCTATTAAATAAGTCTGTTACAAGTAATAAATCTATAATAAAACCTAAATTATTATCTGATGAAAAACTAAATAATAAACTAGATAATATTAAAATATATGGTACGCAACAATCCATTTTAACACATAAGTTTAATAAACCTAAACAACATATTAGTCGTAATATAATAATTAATAAAACCATAACAGTAACAGAATTAGCTAGTAAAATTTCTGTAAAATCGTCAAAAATAATTAATTTAATGGCAAAATTAGGAAGTACAGTTAATTATAACGATATTCTTAGTCAAGAAGCTATACAGTTAATAGTAGAAGATATGGGACATAAAGTAGTTTTTTGTAATAAGAATAAATTAGAAGATGATTTAATTAATATTTCTGCTAATAAAAATCCGATATTTAAATTTAGATCACCAATTATTACTATTGCTGGACATGTTGATCACGGAAAAACATCATTGTTAGATTTTATTAGATCAACTAATTTAGTTAATCAAGAAATTGGGGGTATTACTCAAACTATTAAAGTTTATCAAATAAACAAAAATAATAAAACTATTACTTTTATAGATACTCCAGGACATAATTCATTTACTAATATGAGAATTAGAGGAATAAAAGTTACTGATATTATTATATTAATTATAGCAGCAGATGATGGTGTTATGCCTCAGACTATTGAAGTTATTGAACAGGCAAAGTTATGTCAAATACCAATGATTATTGCAATTAATAAAATAGATAAACCTAACTCTAATATAGAAAAAATTAAACGTGATTTGGCTAAATATGGCATAATATCAAAAGAATGGGGAGGAGAAAATCAATTTGTTTATATATCAGCTAAACTAGGTACTGGTATTAATGATTTAATGCAGACAATATCTACACAAACAGAGTTACTTAATTTAAAAACAGTATTTAATGGGCCAGCTAAAGGAACAATAATAGAATCATATTTAGATAAAAAACGTGGACCAATAGTAATTGTCTTAATTCATGAAGGCACACTAACAGTAGGTGATTTTATATTATGTGGGTTAACCAATGGTCGTGTAAGAGCTATGTATGATGATAATAATAACTGTATTAATAAAGCATTACCATCTACTCCAGTTAAAGTATTAGGTTTATCTAGTTTACCTAATTCTGGTGATTCATTAATTTCTTTAAATAACGAAAAACATATTAAAAATATTTTAGCTTACAGAAAACGGAAAATAAATGAGTTAAAAATTAGTAATAATATAAAAGAATTAGATATTAATAATATATTTGATAATAGTGATAAAAAAGTAAGTAAATTAAATTTTTTAATAAAAACTGATACTTATGGAATTAATGAAGTAATTGTTAATACATTAAATAAATTATCAAATGATACATTACAAATTAGAATTATAAATTCTAGTATTGGTAATATTAATGAAAATGATATTTTATTAGCTAATTCATTTAAAGCAATAATTATTGGTTTTAATATAAAGATTAATAATTACATACGTAAAATTAGCATTAATAATAATGTATGTATTAAATGTTACTCAATAATTTATAATTTAATTGATGATATAAAACAAATAATTCATGATACAATTCATCAAAATCAAGTACCAATAAAAAAATTATTAGGTGTAGCTGAAGTTCGTAATATATTTATATCTAAAAATTATACTATTGCTGGCTGTATGGTTGTTAATGGAAATATTAAGCAATACGCTAATATTAACATATTAAGAAATAATAAGGTTATATTTAATGGTATGATCGAATCACTAAAAAGATTTAAAGATAATATTAATGAAGTACGAAATGGTATGGACTGTGGTATAGTCATAAAAAATTACAACAATATATTAATTGGTGACATTATTAAAGCATTTAGTTAAAATAAGTTTAAATATTATTATGCTTCTTACACAAAAAAAATATAGAACACAACGTATTATTAAAATTTTATATAAAGAAATTACGAGAATAATATTATATAAACTAAGTAATCCTAATATTGGAATTATTACCATTTCGAAAATATTAATTTCTAATGATTTACATTATGTTAAAGTGTTTGTTACTTCTTTAGATAAGAATAATATAAATCAAATAAACTTTAGTATTAAGCCATTAATGAAAGCTACTAATTATATTAAATATCATATAAATAAACATGTATTATTAAAAAAAGTACAACATATAATGTTTCTATCTGATAATAGTTTATTAAAAAATATAAAAGTTATTAATTTAATCAAAAATATTAAGTATTAGATTTATTTATAGTAAACTATAAATATTCTTTGAATTATAAATTTACCTTATAGGATATATTATGTGTTCATATTATCAAAAAAAGAAAATAATTATTAGTTTTGGTAAGTCTGAAAAAAATAGTGGTGTAACAGAAGTACAAGTTGCACTTCTTAGTCAGAGAATTAATAATCTTAAACAACATTTCTTAAAACATAAAAAAGATTATCATAGTAAACGTGGATTATTAAGTATGGTAAATAAACGTAGGAAATTATTAAATTACTTGAAAAAAATTAATATATTGAGATATAATAATTTGGTTAGATTATTAAAATTACGTTAATGTAAGTTTAAATAATTTTACTAGTCTACAGTTTTTTAAACTGTTTATTACTAATTTAAGCTTAAGATAAGGAGTAGTTTTGCAAAAAATAATTTCTCAAAAATTTACTTATGGTGATAATAATGTAATTATCGAAACAGGTAGGATTGCTAGGCAAGCTACTTCATCAGTAATTGTCAATATTGATGATACTATGGTTTTAGTTACCATGGTATATATTAAGCAAACAGAAATTAATAGTGCATTTTTGCCGTTAGTAGTAAATTATCAAGAGCGTATTTATGCTGCTGGACGTTTTCCTGGTGGTTTTTTTAGAAGAGAAGGTCGTCCTACAGAAAGTGAAGTATTAATTTCGAGATTAATAGATCGTGCTATTCGACCATTATTTCCTGAAGATTTTTGTTATTCAATACAAATTACAATTACTGTAATTTCTGTAAATCCACAAGTTTATCCTGATATTGCAGCTATTATTGGAGTATCTGCAGTTATTTCTATATCTGATATCCCTTTTTTGGGACCAATTGGAGTTGCTAGAGTAGGTTACATAAATGAAAATTATTGTTTAAATCCTAATACTTCTAATATTACTACTAATAGTAGTCTAGATTTGATAGTTGTTAGTACATCACAAGCAATTGTTATGATTGAAGGTGCAGCCAAGCTAATTAATGAGTATCAGATGTTGGATGCAATTGAATTTGGTCATGAAAAACAACAAGTTGTAATAGATAACATTAATTTATTAGTAGACAAATTACATGTTAACAAATTTATGGTACCAAAAATAGATACTATTAATCTGATAAATTATATTTGTGTATTGTTTAAAAATAATTTATGTAATATATATCCATTAAATGGTAGTAAGTATGATCGAATTACTACAATTAGTAATATAAAAAATGATATTATGCAATCATTAATATTACAATATAATGATATTAATCCAAATGAGTTATCTATTTTAATATCTAGAGCTGAAAAGATAGTTATGCGTGATCTTACTATGAGTAATGGTGTTCGTATTGATGGTCGTAAGTTTAATGATATTCGTGATATTAATATTGTATTAGGTATTTTACCTAGAACACATGGTTCAGCATTATTTTCTCGTGGAGAAACACAAACGTTAGTTAGTACTACATTAGGTACAGAACGTAATGCTCAAAACGTTGATGAATTATTAGGAGAACGAATAGATAAATTTTTATTACATTATAATTTTTTACCATATTGTGTTGGTGAAATAGGAATTATTAGTTCTCCTAAACGTAGAGAAATTGGTCATGGTTATTTAGCTAAACGAGCAATTATTCCTGTATTACCTTATAATAATAAATTTTCTTATACTATACGTTTAGTATCTGAAGTAACAGAATCTGATGGTTCATCATCTATGGCTTCGGTATGTGGTGCATCTTTATCATTAATGGATGCTGGAGTACCTATCAAAACAGCTATTGCTGGTGTTGCTATGGGATTAATTAAAAATAATGATAAATTTATTATACTTAGTGATATTATCAGTAATGAAGACTATTTTGGAGATATGGATTGTAAGATTGCTGGTGATTATTATGGTATTACTGCAATACAAATGGATATCAAAACTCATGGTATTACGTTTGATATGATTAAAGAAACTTTATTTCTCAGTAAAGAAGCACGTATACATGTCTTAGACATTATGTCAAGTAATATTAATAAACCAAGAGCTGATATTTCTAAATTTGCTCCTCGCATTTATACGATTGCAATTAATCCAAGTAAGATCAAGACAGTTATTGGTAAAGGTGGTTTAGTTATTAAATCATTAACAGAAGAAACAAATACCAGTATAGATATACATGATGATGGTACTATTAAAATTGCTGCATGTAACTATAATCAGGCTGATATGGCAATAAAACGTATTTATGATCTTATCAAAGATATAGAAGTTGGCCAAATATATGTTGGTATTGTAATACGTATTGTAAATTTTGGTATAATTTTTAGCATAAAAGGTAAAGAAGGTTTAGTTCATATTTCTCAAATTACTAATAAGCATGTAAAAAACATTAGTGATTTTGTTAAAATAGGACAAAAAATACCAGTAAAAGTATTAGAAGTAGAACGTAATGGTCGTATTCGTTTAAGTATGAAAGCTGTTAATTAATTATTTTAGTTATAATTTTGCTATATTGTTACGATGTAATTATAAGTTGTGTTTATTTTTTTATATAAATTAGTAATACTGATAATACTACTCATGAAACGTTTATTTTTAATTGTTATTGATTCATTAGGTATTGGTTCTACAAATGATGCAAATAAGTTTGGTGACGTTGGTGCTAATACATTAGGTCATATTGCTGAGTATTATTATTATAATCAACATAAAATTCTAAAAATACCTAATTTGTCATCTTTAGGTCTAGTAAAAACTATTCAGTATGCTACCAGTTATCATCCTGTTGGTATGCATTTGCAAACAAGTATTGTCGGTAGTTATGCTTATGCTAGTTCATTAGCCGCTGGTAAAGATACAATATCTGGGCATTGGGAAATAGCTGGTATATTAGTACCAAATTGGCACTATTTTGATAAACTAAATAATAGCATTCCTGATAGTTTATTAAATTTAATTTGTGAAATGAATAATTTATCTGGGGTTTTAGGTAATTGTCACGCATCAGGTACTGAAATAATTAAAAAATTTGGTGAAGAGCATATTATTACCGGTAAGCCAATTATTTATACTTCGGCAGATTCTGTTTGTCAAGTAGCTTGTCATGAAAATATATTTGGATTATCTAACTTATATAATTTATGTATTAGTATAAGAAATATACTGAATAGTAGTACTTATAATATTGGTCGGGTAATAGCTAGGCCTTTTATTGGTAATAATGCTAATAATTTTATAAGAACTAAAAATCGTTGTGATTTATCACTAACTCCACCATCAGTTACTGTATTTCAAAAACTTATTAAAGAAAAAGATGGTACTGTTATATCAATTGGTAAAATTGCAGATATATATGCTCATGTAGGTATAAATAAACATATTAAAGCTTATGGTATAAATAACTTATTTAATAAAATGGTATCAGAAATTAATACAGCTAAAAATAATACTATTATATTTACTAATTTTGTTGATTTTGACGAATTATATGGTCATAGAAGAGATATTATTGGTTATGCTTTAGCTTTAGAATTATTTGATTATAGATTATCTGAAATAATATCTAAAATGAAAAATAATGATGTACTTATTATTACAGCCGATCATGGTTGTGATCCTACTTGGTATGGTACAGATCATACTAGAGAATTTGTACCAATATTGATTTATGGTCCTAAGATTAAATCTAAGTATTATGGTTATCGTAATTCTTTTGCTGATATTGGTCAAACAATAGTAAAGTATTTTAATTTATCACCAATGAGTTATGGTACATCAATCTTATAAATTAAAAAGGAAGCTGTATGACAACAACACATATTAACGCAAAATATGGTGATTTTGCTGATGTTATATTAATGCCAGGTGATCCTATGAGAGCAAAATATATAGCAGAAAAATTTTTTAATAATTATCGTGAAGTAAATAATGTTAGAGGTATGTTAGGTTATACTGGTTATTATAAAAATAAAATTATGTCAGTTATGGGACATGGTATAGGAATGCCATCTTGTTCTATTTATGTTAGAGAATTAATAGTAGATTTTGGTGTAAAGAAAATTATTCGTGTTGGTTCTTGTGGTGCTGTAAAACATGAATTAAATTTACGAGATATTATTATTGGTATGGCAGCTAGTACAAATTCTAAGATTAATCGTATACGTTTTATGGATAATGATTTTTCTGCTGTAGCTGATTTTGATATGCTCTGTAATGTAGTAAATATTGCTAATATTCTTAATATTAAGATTCATGTAGGTAGTATTTTCTCTACTGATTTATTTTATATACCAGATCATAGCAAAAAAAAATTATTAAATATATTAGATAAGTATGGTATTTTGGGAATTGAAATGGAGGCAGCTGGAATATACAGTACTGCAGCTGAATTAGGAGCTAAAGCATTAGTAATTTGTACTGTTTCTGATCATGTTTTTAAAAAAACTAGTCTTAGTATATTAGAAAAACAAAATTCCTTTGACGATATGATCATTTTAGCATTGGAATCTTTATTAATAATTTAAGGAGAGGTGCCAGAGATAGGTTTAATGGGACGAATTCGAAATTCGTTAAGAATTAAATATTCTTCCAGGGTTCGAATCCCTGTCTCTCCTAATATTAAAATTATTGAGTGATTAAAGTAGTGTTTCCTCCGACAGCCGCAGTATTAATACTAATAGTACGTTCTAGTAATAATCGTTCTAATGAAATTTTATGATCACCAAAATTATAATTTTGTATATTTACTAAAGGTTCTTCTTTTTTAGATTCGCTAATAAATTTTATTAAATGTTTTAATCCTACATTATTACTATGTATTATAATAGTATCAATAGTGATTGACTTAGATAACCAATCATTAATCACTAAAATAGTATTTCTAATTAATTCTGGTAATATTGTTAATATTTTAGAACACAATTTTGAGTTTATTAATACTGGATAAGAACCAATACAAAATACAGCAATAAGTTGAACTACTAAATCAATTTCTTGATCAGCTATACATAAAATATATTTACGAGGTAATAACTTATATTTATTTAATTCACCTGTAGGCCCATCTAATAAGTAACTACTACCACTACTAGTAGATATCTTATTATATTCATCACAAATATTAATAATATTTGGATATTTATCTTTTACCCAGTTACATAAATCATTATATAAGTATCTAGTACCTTCACAGTTAAAATCTATTTTATTTAATGATTTTAAAACATTAGGTACTATAAGATTATTTTTTTTATTTACTAAACGATATAAATACAAAGGACCACCAGCTTTTGGACCAGTACCAGATAATTTTTCACCACCAAATGGTTGCACACCAACTACTGCTCCAATAATATTTCTATTTATATAAAAATTACCAGTATTAACACGTTCTGTTATATTATCAGCAGTATATTCTATTCTTGTTTGTAAACCAAATGTTAATCCGTAGCCATTACAATTTATTTGTTCAATTATATTATTTAATTCATTTTTATTATATCTAACTATATGTAAAACTGGTCCAAAAATTTCTTTATTTAATTGATTAATATTATCTAATTCAATAATTGTTGGTGTAATAAATGAACCGTTGTTACTATTAAAACAATTATTACTTTGCCATACTACATGTCCATGTTTTCTCATATTATCAATATAATTATTAATTAGTAATTTTGCTTCTTTACTAATTACTGGACCAATATCAGTTGATAAATTACTAGGATCACCTATTTTATATTCTAATATTGCTCCTTTTAACATAGATAATACATAATCAGCAATATCATTTTGTAAACATAATAGTCTTAGTGCAGAACAACGTTGTCCAGCACTATCAAATGCTGATTGTATAATATCTAATATAGCTTGCTCTATTAAAGCTGATGAATCTATAATCATAGTATTTATGCCTCCTGTTTCAGCAATAATAGGCACAATTTTATCTTTTATTCTAGAAAATAAAATATTTTGTAAAGATTTAGCTACTTTAGTAGACCCGGTAAACATTACGCCATTAACAGAATCATTTGCTACCAAAGCTGGACCAATAATCTTTCCTTTTCCTGGTAATAACTGTAATACTCCATCAGGAATACCTGCATTAAGCATAATTTTAACTACTTTGCTTGCAATAATCGGGGTTTGTTCTGCTGGTTTAGCAATTACTGTATTACCAACTACTAAAGCAGCAGCTATTTGACCAATAAAAATAGCTAATGGAAAATTCCAAGGACTAATACATACTACTATTCCTAATGGATAATAATTATCATCAAAATGATTATTGGCCTGATAAGAATAATATCTTAGGAAGTCTATAGCTTCTCTAATTTCTGATATAGCATTTATTATAGTTTTTCCTGCTTCACGAATTAATAATCCAATAAAACTATACATATTTTGTTCTATCAAATCAGCAGCTTTATTTAGTATTACTGCACGTTCGTAATAAGTTTTATTTATCCAATATTTAGCACTATTTTTACTGATAGTAATTGATTTATTTACATCATCCAATGATGATTCTTGACATGTTCCAATAATATCACTATTATTTGCTGGATTTATTATCTGATATGTCATACCTTCAGAAATATAATTAGAATTAATTATTGGTTTTACTTGATGAAATAAATTGTTTTCATTTAATAAATTAACAATAATATTAGTTAATGTTTGCTCGTTATTTATATCTAATCCTAACGAATTTATTCTAGTCATGTTATATAAATTTTTTGGTAAAGGTATTTTAGGATTGGATAAACCTATTTTACCTTCTTTATTTTTTAATGAAATTATCTTTTCGACTGGATTGACAATTAAATCTTCTATAGGAATAGAATCGTCAGATACTTGATTAATAAAAGATGTATTAGCTCCATTTTCTAGTAATCTTCTTACTAAATAAGATAATAAAGTATTATATGAACCAACTGGAGCATAAATACGGCATGGTCTATTTAATTTATTAAATTCGTTACCAACAACATTATTATATAATGTTTCTCCCATACCATGCAAACATTGGAATTCATATTGTCCTTCATAGTAATTTTGTCCAGCAAAATAATAAATTGATGATAAAGTATGAGCATTATGTGTAGCAAATTGGGGATATATATATTGAGGTACAGATAATAATTTTTTTGCACAAGCTAAATACGATAAGTCAGTATATATTTTTCTAGTAAATACAGGATAATCACTTAATCCATATACTTGAGCATTTTTAATTTCACTATCCCAATAAGCACCTTTAACTAGTCTAATCATAAGACGACGTTTAGTATTTTTTGCTAATTGTATTAATTCATCAATAACTTTTATTGATCTTTTTTGATATGCTTGAACAACAAAACCAATACCATTCCAACCATTTAATTTAGGTTCATAACATAATTTAACTAATAAATCTAATGAAATTTCTAATCTATTAGATTCTTCTGCATCAATATTTAAACCAATATCATATTTTTTGGCTAATAATGTTAGTAGTAACAAACGTGGATATAATTCCTTCATTACAGATTTGTATTGTAAACGACAATATCTAGGGTATAAAGCCGATAATTTTATTGATATACCTGGTCCATTATAAATACCTAAACCATTAGAAGATTTACCAATTATATGAATTGCTTCTTGATAAGCATTAGTATAAGATAATGCATCATTATTAGTTAATGCAGCTTCTCCTAATATATCATATGAATAACGAAATCCGTTTTTTTCTAATTTGCTAGCTGTTTTTATTGCTGAATTTATATTTACACCAGTAACAAATTGCTTTCCTATTAATTGCATAATAATATTTGTTACTTTTCTTATTATAAAATTAATATTTTTATTTATAAAGTTTTTACCAAAAAATTTCTTATTTTTTTTATTATATTGATTTGATATTAACTTATTAACTATAATTAATCCTCTTGTAGCAAAATTAACTAATATTGATTTATTTCCTAAATGACTAGACCAATTTTTATTACAAATTTTATCGTATATTAATAGATCTTTAGTACTATTATCAGGTATTCTTAATAATGCTTCTGCTAAACACATTAAAGCGACACCTTCTTTTGAGGATAATGAAAATTCTTGTAATAAGTTTTGTACTAAATTAATTTTATTGTTTATATTCTTCTTATTACTTATTCTTATTTTTTGAGTTAATTTATTTGCTAATACACTAATATTATTTGATATTTCCGATGAAATGTGTACTTGTTCTAATAAGTAAGGTACAATTATTTCTTCTTCACAATACCAGAAATTTGTTATATTATTACGTGTTATAGATTGAGATATTATACTACTAGATAAATTAATAAATGGATGGTTTGATTTAATTTTAGATATATTAATTGGTGTTTTCATGTCTAAATAAAGTTTATTTAAGGATTCTTTAGGAATAGGTAATTCTAATTTACTATCCTTTTTGTTATTAAAATTAATTTTTTCCAGATAAGAATATATAACTTCATTACATAATTCATCTATAGTGCAATTACGTTGTGTAGATAATTGTTGTACACGGTTCTTTATTATATCATTTAATTTTATATGCATATTATTATCCGTATTATTAAAATATTAACATTATCAAAATTTAGAATAATTTTAATAAAAATTTTAAGTTAACAATTATATATCTATTTTGTTTATATGATAACATAAAAGTATTAATTTATATTATCTAAACCTAGATTTTTAATAAAATTTTTAATTAAAATACTTATTTAAATTATCTATTTAATCGGTGAGAGAGGGATTCGAACCCTCGATACTAAAATTTGTATACATACTTTCCAGGCATGCTCCTTAAACCACTCGGACATCTCACCACATTTTATAATGTCATTAAAATAATTAATTAACTATATCATAGTATATTGTAATATAATACGTAATTTAATTTGGTATTAATTATTGTATCTATATTTTTACTTCATTGGTTACTTAATATTGATTATACTATTTATAATAATTTATTATTAACTTAATTTAATAAATGTTGCTAATAAGATTATTAGTAAAAGCTAGCTTAGTAACACTAATTTCTAGAATATTAGGATTTATTCGTGATATAACGATAGCGAGAGTATTTGGAGTTAATTGGATGCTAGATTCTTTTTTAGTGGCATTTAAATTACCTAATTTGTTTAGAAAAATTTTTTCCGATGGAATTTTATTACAAGTATTTGTTCCAATTTTAACTAAGTATAAAAATAATGGTAATCTTATAGACACCTATAATTTTATTGCTTATATATCCGGATTATTTATAATATTATTATTAATAGTTTTAATAATTATTATTTTTTTTATACCTAAAATTATTATTGTAATTGCTCCTGGTTTTATTAAGAATAAATGTATTTTTTTATTAACAATAAAATTATCTAGAATTATTTTTCCATATATAATTTTGATTTTATTTATTACTTTCACTAGTGCAATATTAAATGTTTGGGGTTATAAAATAATTTCTTTAACTACATCTATTTTTTTAAATATTAGTATGATTACATTTACTTTATTATTTAATAATTTATTCAGTCTACCAATTTTTGGATTAGCTTGGTCTGTTATTATTGGAGGAGTAATACAATTATTTTATCAACTTGTGTTTTTAAAAAAAATTAATATGTTAATACTTCCTAAATTTAATTTTGATTATAAAAAGTTATTTAATTTATTAAAGAATATTAGTACAGTTATTATTATTAATTCTATAAATCAAATATCGAATATTATTAATACTATATTTGCTTCCTTTTTTGTATCTGGATCACTATCTTGGATATATTATGCTGATCGAATTGTTGAGTTACCAGCTGGATTATTAATTACATCATTTAATACTATATTATTACCAATACTATCACGTAGTTTTATAAAAAATGATATGGATAATTATTTAAAACAATTAAACTGGGGTATAAAATTATGTTTTATTTTTGTTATTCCTAGTACTATTGCTTTAATAATATTATCTCATCCAATAGTTATCACATTATTTCAATATAATAATTTTTCAATATATGATTTATGTATGATACAAAAATTATTAAGTATTTATTCAATTGGATTACTTGGATTAGTACTAACTAAATTATTAACAATTAGTTTCTATTTTTACGGTAATACTAAAGTACTAATTAAAATATCTTTAACTATAATTATATTGACACAAATTATGAATATATTATTTATATATATATTTGATAATCTAGGTTTATCTGTATCTAATATTATTTCTTATTATATACAAGTTGTTTTGTTATGCTTTTATTTATTAAAAAATAAATTATTTTCTTTTAATTATAATGTAGTTAATTTTTTATCTAAAATAATAATATCAGTTTTAATTATGTCTTTTGTTTTAATAAAATTATTATCATTAATGCCAAATTGGAATAATATTTCAATATTCTATAAATTAATTAGAATTTCATTATTAATTATGGTAGGAGTATTAGTATATTTTTTTACATTATGGATTACTAGATTAAAACTAAAAGAAATTTTTTATTTTTATTATAATTTTTAATATTATTTTATATCTTATCTACAATGTCTATACCTAATAGATTTAAACCAGTTCTAATAGTTAAAGAAGTTACTATTAATAATAATATTCTACTAGTTTTTATTTTTAAACTAGACTGTAGTATACAGCAATTTTCATAAAAATTAGAAAATAAGTTAGCTAATTTGTATAAATAATCACATAGTAAATGTGGTGTACCATATTTAGATATGTTATTAATTGTTTCTTCTAATCTTAGAATATGTATTATTAATAAGATTTCTTCATTTGTATTAAAATAATATTTATGACTATAATATTTATATTTTTTAATATCAATTTTCTTTAATATAGAATTAATACGAATGTAAGCATATTGTATATAAATTATTGTGTTACCACGTAAACTTAGGATTTTATCCCAGTCAAAAACATAATTAGAAGAACGATTCCTTGATAAATCAAAATATTTAATTGCTCCAATACCAAGAATTTTGGATATTCTAATTAATCTTTCATTACTAATCTCAGGATACTTACTTTTTATAATAATACTTACTCGTTTAATTGACTTATTTAACAAGTCTATTAATTTTATTGTATTACCTTCACGAGTTTTAAATGGTTTATTATTTTTGTTTAATACCATACCTAAAATATGATGTTCTAATTTAACTGATTTTGGTACATAGTTAGCTGCGCGTGCTATAAAAAATATATTATTAAAATAATTTTGTTGACGAGAATCTACATAATAAATGATTTTATCAGCTTTTAGCATTTCATATCTATACTTAATGGATGCAATATCAGTAGTAGAATATAAGTAAGTACCATCCATTTTTCTGATTACCATACGGGTAGGATTATTAAATTTATTTTTTTTATTATTTATCGTTACTAATGATAAATAATTTTTACTAGTTGCAATTCCTTTATTTTGTAAATCATTAACAATATTTAATAACATATTTTTGTAAAAACTTTCTCCTACATTATCAGTATAATTTAATGTAACATTTAATAAATTATAAATAAATTGATTATTTTTAATTGTAATATCAACTATTTTACACCATATTCTATTGTAGAAAATGTCACCATTTTGTAATTTTATTAAGTTAAAATTTACTTTATTAACAAAATCAGAATTATTATCATATTGTCTTTTTGCTTTTTTATATAATCTGTCCAATAATTTAATATTGCTGATTAGTTTATTATTTATATTAATACTAATTGTCTCTAAATATGTAATTAATATACTAAAAGGTACACCCCAATCACCTATATGATTTATTTTTATTACATTATGCCCTAAAAATTTTAATATTCTTACCATAGAATCACCTATAATAGTAGATCGTAAATGACCTACATGCATTTCTTTAGCTATATTAGGTGAAGAATAATCAATAATAATATTTTTTGATCGTTCTATTAAACTTATATTTAATCTTGAAGAATTTATTAATTTTTTTAGATTATGAGATAACCAATTAATTTTTAAAAAAATATTTATAAAATTTACATTAATAATGGTAATTTTATCTACTATATAAAATAATTCTAATTTGTCTTTTATATTTTTTGCTAATATTGCAGGTTCTATTTTAATAATACTAGCTAAAGAAATTATACCATTAATTTGATAGTGACCAAACTTAACATACTTAATTGCTTTGATTGACAAAATATTAGTATTTTTTTTTATATTTAAGCTTGATAAAATTTGCTTTAATTTTATTGATATTATAGAACTTATATTCATAAATTTTTACATGATAATTTAAAAAATTTAGTCAACAAATACTTCATGTAAACTATTATTATGTTATAATTATAGTATAGTGATGTTATTAATTAATATCAATAGGTAAATTAATGCAAAGATTATACTGTGGTAGAGTAAATATATCACATATTAATAAACAAGTAATGATTTATGGTTGGGTAGATTGTATAAGAAATTTGGGAAAATTAATCTTTATTGATTTACGTGATCATTATGGAGTTATCCAATTATGTTGTATTCCTAAGTATAAATATGTTTTTGATCAAGTAATGAAATTAAAAAATGAATTTTGTATTAAAGTTATTGGTATAGTGCAAAATAAATTAAAAAATCAGAAGAAGGAAATTATTAATAATGTAGAAATACTAGTAATAGATTTAGATATAATAAATCAATCTAGTATTTTACCAATTAATATTAATAATATTACAAACGAAGAAAAAAGATTAAAATTTCGTTATTTAGATCTACGTAGTAAAAAAATGACTAATAATATTAAAGTACGTTCTAAAGTATTTTATATTATTAATACATTTATGACAAAAAATAATTTTTTATATATCGATACTCCGATATTAGCAAGTCCTTCTTATGAAGGAGCTCAAGATTATATAGTATCCAGTAAAATTAATAATAATTATCGTTATTGTTTACCTCAATCACCGCAGATATTTAAACAATTACTAATGATATCTGGTTTTGATAAATATTATCAAATAGCAAAGTGTTTTCGTGATGAAGATTCACGATCTGATCGTCAACCAGAATTTACACAATTAGATATAGAAGTTTCGTTCATAAATACTAATGAATTAATGAAAATAATAGAGCGTTTAATTAGATATTTGTGGCACAAAATTTTAGATGTTAAATTAAATAAATTTACTAAAATATCTTACAATGACGCAATTTGTCGTTTTGGTTCAGATAAACCAGATTTACGTAGTAATATAGAACTAGTAAACTTAACTAAATTATTTACAAGTACTAATAATAGTTATAATGAAATATATAATTTTAATTTAAATAGCATTATTGCAATAAATATAAATAATATAAATATTAGTGATGAGGATGTTAATAAATATATTAAATATATTGATTTATGTAATGTTAAGATGTCTTTCTGGATAAAAATTAATGTGAAATTTAATAAATTAAATTTAGAAGGATCAGCAATAAAAATATTTGATTACAAATTTATACTGAAAATTTTAGATTTTTTTAAAAATATTAATTATGGTACTATTTTTTTTGTAATAGATAATTTTTATAAAGCTACTAATACTTTAGGTAAATTAAGATTAAAAATTAGCTCGGATTACAATTTAAATCATGTTAAATGGGCTCCTTTATGGATTACTGATTTTCCTTTATTTAAGATAAAAAACAATGTATTATCTTCTATGCATCATCCATTTACTGCTCCTAAATGCACAGATATTAATTATATTACTAAATACCCAAAATCAATAATAGCTAATTCGTATGATATTGTTATAAATGGTTATGAAATTGGTAGTGGTTCAGTACGCATTAATAATTATAAAATGCAAAAAATAATTTTTAATATATTAGGTATTAGTAAATATAAACAAAATAAATACTTTGGTACATTATTAAATGCATTAAAATACGGTGCTCCTCCACATTCTGGTTTAGCTATAGGTTTAGATCGTTTACTAATGCTATTAACTAATTCTAGCAGTATAAAAGATGTTATTGCTTTTCCTAAATTAACATCAAAGATGATGAATACAACTAGTATATAAAATATATTAACTAAATAGTCAATACATTAGTAACATAAATATGTTAAATAATACAGATAAAATTATTTTGGGTATAGATCCTGGTCTTAATATTACTGGTTATGGTCTAATAAAATTTAATAATTTTAATATTAATTATTTGTATGGTGGTTATATTTATTGTGGAAAATTATATCATTTATACGATAAATTAAAATTAATATATAATACTATATATAATGTTACTAATCAATTCTTACCTAATTACATTGTAATAGAAAAAATTTTTGTATCAAAAAATGCTGATACAGCAATTAAATTAGGTCATGCTAGAGGAGTAGCTATTGCTGCTATAGTAAATTTTGACATACCACTATTTGAATATACTGCTAAACAGGTAAAAAAAATTGTTGTTGGTAAAGGTTCAGCAAACAAGTCACAAGTAAAATATACAATATGTAAATTATTAAATCTAAAAATTAGTTTAAAATTAGATGTAACTGATGCATTAGCAATTGCCGTTACACATTGTTATAATATTAAAAGTCTAGATAAAATAACTAATAATTGCTAAATTACTAATTATTTTATAGATATTTTAATATATTAATAATAAGTTATACTTATTAATATAAAATTTAATTCAATATATACTACTTAAAAAGTATACTAACATTAATTAATATATTATTATTAATAGCTAATTTATCGCTAATAATATAATAAATATATTAATTAAAGTTTTTATATTACATGAAATTATACCGCTTGATTACTATTATTACATTATTAATATTATTATTACAATTAATGAATTCTTATAATTATTTAAGATTTACTAAGCGATTAAGTAATCTATTATTATTAGAATCTGTTAAGAATCCTGGCTTATTAAAAAATTTAAAATATAAATATAATGATATTAATACTCGATATTTATTTTATATTAATAAAATTAATATTATTAAAAATATAAAATTATTTAAACAATTTCTTAGAATTAATGGTTTATACGTAACTAATCATATTTTATTAATACTAAATATAGTAAGTTACTATATATATAATTTCTTGGAAGAGTTACATAATATTATTATTTATTTTAATCATACTATTTTTTCTAATATAAAAAATTTTTTTTCTAAAAATATAAATTACTATTATAAAGTATTTAAAGGTTATGTTAGTGGTAATTTTTTTTCTAGTGCTCATCTTGTAGGATTAACTGATAATGATATTAAAACTATTAAAACAGCTTTAAAGTGGCGTATAAATCTTAATAAACTAAAAAATGGTGATCAGTTTTCTGTATTAATTAAGGTAAATAATTTTTCTGACAAAAGATATAAATATAATCAATTAGTTGGTATTAGAGTTAATACTAATGGTAAAGACTTTTATGCTTTTAGAGCATATGATGGTAAATTTTATAATCTAAAAGCTGTAAGATTAGTTAATAATTCTATATTATATCCTACTAACAAAAAATTTCGCATTTCATCTAGATTTAGTCTCAATAGATTTAATCCAATTACTAAAATTATTAAGCCACATAGAGGTGTAGATTTTGCTATGCCAAAAGGAACTCCAATATTTTCAGTTAGTGATGGTAAAGTTATTAGTAGTAAAATTGATAAAGCTGCAGGAAAATATATTACTATTAATCACAATAATCAATATATTACAAGATATATGCATTTAGATAAGTTATTAGTTAAATCAGGACAATTTGTTAAGTATGGTGATTGTATAGCTTTATCAGGTAATACTGGTTATTCTACTGGTCCACATTTACATTTTGAAGTTTGGATTAATAATCATGCAGTAAATCCACTTACTATTAAATTACCGCATACAATTAAATTAATTGGAGTTAATAAATTAAAATATATAAAAATGGTTAATTTCTTATTACCTAAATTAAAATTTAATTAAAAATTTATTTACCATACTAAATAATATTTTGTATGAATATAAAATACTAGTCTTAACAAAATTATTATATTATTATAACTTTATATTGTTTATAATTAAATTTAATTAATTAATAAGGAATAATGTTAACGTGTTTCGTATTATTATATTTTTAGTTACTAATATAGCAGTACTTATAATATTTAGTTTAGTGCTATGTGTTTTAGGTATTAATACATATACAATATATAATTTATTAACATTGGCTATTGTATTTGGATTTGGTGGTTCTTTAATATCTCTATATATGTCAAAATATATTGCATTAAAGTTAATAAACGGAAAAATTATTAAAATACCAAAGAATGATATTGAATATTGGTTATTAGAAACAATAAATAAACAATCAAAAATACTGAATATTAATAATCCTGAGTTAGTTATTTATGATTCTTCTGATTTAAATGCTTTTACTACTGGTGCTAGTTGCAAGTCATCCTTACTAGCAATTAGTACTGAATTAATAAATAATATGAATAAAAATGAAATACAAGCTGTAATAGCTCATGAAATGAGTCATATAGTTAATGGAGATATGGTTACTATGACCTTAATACAAGGTATTACTAATACTTTTGTTATATTTTTATCTAGAATTTTTGCACAATTATTTTCTAATGTTAATTTAGATGAAAACAATAAAAATGATAATTATAATGTATATTTTATTACCTCTTTAATATTAGAATTAATATTTGGTGTATTAGCTAATATAATTATTCTTTGGTTTTCTAGAAAAAGAGAATTTTATGCCGATGCTGGTGCAGCTAAGTTAGTGGGTATAGAAAATATGATTACTGCGTTAAATAAATTAAAAATGAATTATAATAAACTTGATGTTGATAATGCTATTAGTTCCTTTTGTATTAATGGTAAATATAGTTATAATTTTAATGAATTATTTATGTCTCATCCTACTTTAGAAAAAAGAATTCAGGCTTTAGTAAATAGAACTTATTTAGATTAAAATAATTGTAAAATTATTAAAACTAATTGTATTAGAATTATACTATTGATATATTAAAATACTTTAATGTATATTAATTTATAATTATTGGTAGATTTATAGAAACTAATTTGTGTTAAGATATACTTTATAATAAATTGTTTTTATCATATACTACTACATGTTGTTTAATATTTTTTAAGGAAAGTAAAATATGGCAAAAATTACAGGTCAAGTAAAATGGTTTAATGAATCTAAAGGTTTTGGTTTTATTACTCCATCAGATGGTAGTAAAGATGTATTTGTACATTTTTCAGCAATTCAAGGTAATGGTTTTAAGACTTTATCTGAAGGACAAAATGTAGAATTTGAAATTCAAGATGGTCAGAAAGGGCCATCAGCAATTAATGTTACTACAATATAATTTATTTTTTAAATTTGATAGTACATAAATGATATAATGCAACCACTAATATTATATTATATTAATAATATGATAAGTGGTTGTGTTGTTTATAATATTATATAAACTAATAATTTAGATTTAAAATATATTTAATTTAAAAATTATTAAAATTTATATAAATATGTTATTTTTAATTATAATTAATAATATTCTCTATAATTAAATAAATTAAGTATCAAAAATAAATATTACTTATAATTTATTAATTAATATCATATATGTTTACATATGTTTAAAAATAATAAGTATTCATTATTAATTAATACTTTAGCTACTACTGGTATAGTATATGGTGATATTGGAACTAGTCCATTATATACTTTAAAAGAATGTTTTAATAATCAATATGGTATTAATATTGATTATATTACTGTATTTGGTTTTTTATCAATCATTTTTTGGTTATTAATTATAATAGTTTCTATTAAATATTTATTATTTGTTATGAAAGCTAATGATGCTGGTGAAGGAGGTATTTTAACTCTTACTTTATTATCTACTAGAAATATTAGTAGTAAATATACTAGTATATTAATAATATTAGGGTTATTAGGAGGTAGTTTTTTTTATGGAGAAACTATTATTACCCCAGCTATTTCTATAGTATCTGCAACTGAAGGATTACAAGTTATTTCACCATTTTTTAAAAAATTTATTACTTTAATATCTATCATTATATTAACTATGTTATTTGTATGTCAAAAATATGGTACTACTAGTATTAGTAAATTATTTACTCCAATTATGATAACTTGGTTCCTAATAATAGGAATTCTGGGTACTATTGAAATTATTAAATTTCCAGAAATACTTGCTGCATGTAATCCTAAATGGGCTTTTATATTTATAAAAAAATATCATAATATTTCTTTATTTGCTTTAAGTACAGTAATTTTATCTATTACTGGAGTTGAAGCATTATATGCTGATATGGGTCATTTTGGCACATTACCAATTCGTTTAGCTTGGTTTTTTTTAGTATTACCAACATTGGTATTAAATTACTTTGGACAAGGAGCTTTAGTTTTATCTAATGCAAAATATGTTAGTAACCCATTTTTTTTTCTTGCTCCTAATTGGGCTATATTACCATTATTAATTATAAGTACTATGGCAACTATTATTGCATCTCAAGCAGTAATATCTGGAATTTTTTCTTTAACAAAACAAGCAATAAATTTAAATTATTTACCTTCTATGAAGATTATATATACATCTGATATAGAGTCTGGTCAAATATATATTCCGTTAATTAATTGGTTGCTATATGTAATAGTATTAATAGTCATAATAATATTTGAACATTCTAGTAATTTAGCAGCAGCTTATGGTATTACAGTAACTAGTGCTATGGTATTGACTAGTATACTATTATACATAGTAATTATATATTACTGGCAGTGGAATATATATATAGCAACGTTATTATTAATAACTTTTTTATTCTTAGATATGACAATGTTTACTATAAATATATTAAAAACTTTATCTGGTGGATGGTTAACTATATTAATTAGTTTAATAATTTTTACTATCATGCTTATATGGAAGTATGAGAAACTAAATTTATTTTATCAAGTTAACAAGTATGGTAATTCTTTAAGTGCTTTTATTATTTCTCTTGAAAAATATCCACCAATTATAGTACCTGGTACTGCAGTATTTATATCTTATGCTATAAATAATATTCCTATCGCATTACTACAAAATTTAAAACATAATAAAATTATTCATACTAGAACAATTTTACTAAGTATTAAAGTAAAAGATACGCCATTAGTACATAATATAAGACGTGTAAATGTAGAACAATTATCTCCAACTTTTTGGCGAGTTATTGCTTGTTATGGTTTTAAAGAAATTCCTAATATGGAAGAAATATTTGATAGATGTAAAGTTGACGGATTATTTTGTCAGATGCAGGAGATATCCTTTTTTATATCATATGAATCATTAATTTTAAAACGTAAATCTTGGTATTCTAAAATTAGTGGTAAACTATTCACAATACTATATCATAATTCAATAAAAATATCTGATCAATATTTAATACCAACAAATAGAGTAGTTAAATTAGGCACACAAATAGAAATATAAACCATAATTTTTTTACAATAAATCAACTTGACATAATGAAAAAACAGTGTACGC
>JAOBJN010000004.1 GCA_025728475.1 Candidatus Lightella neohaematopini | reverse complement strand
AAAAAGTCCTCTTCGTCTAGTGGTTAGGACATCGCTCTTTCACGGCGGTAACAGGGGTTCAAATCCCCTAGAGGACGAATACTTATTAAGTAATTAAAATTTATAAAAATTGTATGTTACTTTTTAAGTAAAAAATTTTACGAATAATATTGTGACTATATCATTAAAATTAATTAATACATTTGGTCTTAATGCAAAAACAAAATTTTTAATTGTAATAAATACAGAATATGATCTGTTTAAATTATGTAAATATTTACAAAAAAAAAATAATTATCGATTATTAATTTTAGGTAATGGTAGTAATGTTATATTTTTAGAAAATTATCACGGCATAATATTACTTGATCGTGTTTATGGTTTATTCTTTAGAGAAGATAAGTATTTTTGGTATATTCATATTAATTCTGGAGAAATATGGAGTAAATTAGTATACAAATGTTTAAAACTAAATATTTTTGGCTTAGAAAATTTAGCTATGATTCCTGGAAGAGTTGGTGCTTCAGTAGTACAAAATATTGGTGCTTATGGTAAAGAACTAAAAGATTTTTGTAACTACGTTGATATTATATATTTTAGTAATGGTTGTAAAATTAGATTAAGTAATAGTGACTGTAAATTTGATTATCGAAATAGTATTTTTAAACAACAATTATTAAATAAATGTTATATTATTTCATTAGGATTAAAAATATCTAAATTTTGGCAACCAAAATTATATTTTAATAACTTCAGTAAATTAAATAACCTAATTACTCCTAAAAATATTTATGATGCTGTTTGTAAAGTACGTAAATATAAATTACCTGATTGTAGATTCATTGGTAATGTTGGTAGTTTTTTTAAAAATCCAGTAGTTAGTATTACTAGATTAATAAAATTAAAAAATTATTTTCCTAACATAATCTATTATAATTTAAGTAAAAATAAGAAAATAATATCAGCAGCTTGGTTAATAAAATATTGTGGTTTAAAAGGATATAAATTTGGTACAGTATCAATATATCATAAGCATGAATTAATATTAATTAATAATGGATATGCTAATAGCCAAGATATTATTAAATTAGTACGTTATATTTTAAAAAAAGTAAAAAATTATTTTTCTATATTACTAGAATTAGAAGTTTGTTTAGTTAATAGATATGGTATTACTAAAGATTTTAAAATTTTTGAATGAAGAATATTAAAATTTTAATAAAAATAATTAATATATTATTAGATGGTAAAATTCATTATTCTTATGAAATAGGAAGTTATTTAGTTTTTAATAATATTAATTATTATATTAATTTAGCAAATAAGTTAGGTGTTTTTATAATAAGTAAATCTAATAATAGTTATCAATTACTAAATCCATTTACTTTGTTAAACAAAAACATCATTATAAATTATCTAAAATTAAAAACAATAAAATTAGTAATTATTCCAATAGTTAATTCTACTAATAAGTACTTTATAAATAAATTAGATAATATTAATAATAAGTGTTGTGTTTGTATTTCAGAGTATCAAACTAAAGGTATAGGACGAAATGGTAAAAAATGGATAAATAGTTTTGGTAATAGTTTATGTTTATCCATTTGTTGGTTGTTAAAAAAACCATTATTATATAACACTATTGGTATAGTAATTAGTATTGTATTAGTTAATTTATTAAAAAAATTAGGAATAAAAAATATTGGTATAAAATGGCCTAATGATTTATATTTAAACAATAAAAAATTAGCAGGTATTCTTGTAGAAAAAACTAATATTAATAATAATTATTATTATATTATAGGTATTGGTATTAATTTAAATATAAGTAACATTAATAATTTACTGTATGAATTAAATAATAATTGGATTAATTTAGTTGATACTGGTGTTACAATTAATCGTAATATATTAACTGCAAGGATAATTAATTCTATATACCATTGGTTAATATTTTTTGAACAAAATGGTTTTAGTTATTTTTTTAATTTATGGAAAAAATTAGATATATTTATTAATCGTCAAGTATTATTATATAATCAATTTTATAACAACAATTTTATATACGGTATTAATCGAGGTATTAATCAATATGGTGCTATATTAATAGAAACAAATAATGTAGTACGTGCTTATTATACAGGTAGTTTAGTAGGTTATTAATAATTACAATAATAATATTTTAATAAAAAAATGAAAAGAGTTGGATTAGTTGGTTATAGAGGAATGGTTGGTATAACGTTAATTCAACGTATGCTAGAAGAACATGATTTTGATTTTATTGAACCAATATTTTTATCTACATCAAAGAAATTATTAGCTACTCCCAGTAATTGATAATAAACATTGGTTATCTAATGATGCTTATAATTTGGATTTATTAAGATCGTTAGATATTATAATTACTTGTCATGGAAGTAATTATACTAATCAAATATATTATAAATTACGTTCTACTAAGTGGAATGGTTATTGGTTAGACGTTTCATCATCATTAAGAATGAATAATAACACTATTATTGTATTAGATCCAATTAATTTATCATTAATATTACGAGGTTTAGATAATGGAATTAAAAATTTTGTTAGTGGTAATTGTACAGTTAATTTATTATTAATGTCATTGGGTGGATTATTTATTAATAATTTAATTGATTGGATATCGATAGCTACATATCAAGCTATTTCTGGTGGTGGGGCTAAATATATGTTAGCTTTAATTAATCAATTTAAATCATTAAATATATTAAGCGATAATAATTTAACTATTAGTAATTTAACCACTATAGAACATAATATTAGAAAAAATATTTTACATCATCATTATCCAATAGCTTATAATATTATTCCATGGATTGGAAATAAAAAAATAAATGAACAAAGTTTAGAAGAGTGGAAAAGTCAAGTAGAAATAAATAAAATTATTAATACTATTTGTTCTCCTATTAAAATAGACGGAATTTGTGTTAGAGTAAATACTTTGAGATGTCATAGTCAAGCTTTAACAATAAAATTAAAAAAAGATTTAGATATTGATAATATTACACAAATTATTGTTGATCACAATAAATGGATTAAATTTATTCCTAATAATAAAGAATATTCTATAAATCAATTAAATCCACTTGCTATAAGCAATACATTAAATATTGCTGTTGGTAGATTACGTAAGTTAAATATTGGCAAAAAATATTTAACTTTATTTACTATTGGTGATCAGTTATTATGGGGAGCAGTAGAACCAATACGTAGAATGTTAAAATTGCTAATTAATAATTAAAAATTATTTCTATTGCTGATAGGCAGATTTGAACTGCCGACCTCACCCTTACCAAGGGTGTGCTCTACCAACTAAGCTATATCAGCAAAAATTAAATCAAAGTAGCGGATAATGGGAATTGAACCCACATAACTAACTTGGAAGATTAGTGTAATACCATTATACGATATCCGCATAAAAAATAAACTTTAATAATCTTGTCGGTAGTAGGATTTGAACCTACGACCTACTGATTACAAATCAGTTGCTCTACCAACTAAGCTATACCGACAAAATATAAAGAACATTAATATCTTAGATTTTAATAGAATTAAAAGATTAATAATATGAACTCATTTAAATTTTATTATAAACTATTATCTCAAATGAGTAAACAAATTATTAAATCTAAATGTTTTTTATATAAAACACTAAATACTATTAGTAATACGCTAAATATAAAAATAAAAGATATTATAAAAGTATATTTACCATTATCGTTAATGATAAGTAATAATATTAAAAAAAAATTATATTATCAAAATAATAATCATCTTCCTTACATTATAGGAATTACAGGTAGTGTGGCAGTTGGCAAAAGTACAATTGCTAACATACTAAAAATGTTATTATATAGTTGGTTATGTTATTCAGTTGAATTAATTACCACTGATAGTTTTTTATATTCTAATAAAATACTTATCAAAAAAAAATTAATACAAAGAAAAGGATTTCCCTGAATCTTATGATAATAGTAAATTATTAAAATTTATTAATTACTTAATATCTGGAACAACAAATAATATTTTTAATATACCAGTATATTCACATTTACTATATGATATTATTCCTAATATTCAACAAACAATATTACTAAAACCACAAGTAATTTTATTAGAAGGATTAAATATATTACAAAATAATAATATCTCAAATATTATTGATTTTTCTATTTATTTAGATGCTCCAGAATACTTAATTAAAGAATGGTACTATAACAGATTAATAAAATTATACAAATATTCTAATATTAGTATATCAAATCGTAAAATTTATTATATTAGTAATTATAAATGGCATAATATCAATAAGTATAATTTGATTTATAATATTTTACCAAATAAAAACAAAGCTAATATAATTATTATAAAAAAAGAACATCATAAAATAGATAAAATAATATTTAAATAACTTATAACCATTTCCTTCTTTTAAAATAAAAATACGGAGCTAATCCAGATATTAACATTAATATAATAGCTCCTGGATAACCTAAATACCATTTTAATTCAGGCATAAATTCAAAATTCATTCCATAACTAGAAGCAACTAAAGTTGGTGGTAAAAATACTACTGACATAACAGAGAATATTTTGATTATTCTGTTTTGTTCTATACTAATAAAACCCATAGCTGCTTGCAATAAAAAATTAACTTTTTGAAATAATGATTCATTATGAGGTAATATTGATTCAATATCACGTAATATATTACGTGCTTGTTCTAATTGAATTGTTGGTAATTTAGCTTTTTTTACTAAAAAATTTAATGCTCTTTGTGTATCCATAAGACATAATCTAACTTTCCAAGCAATATCTTCTAATTCAGCTAAAGTAGATAAAGCATCATTATAACCATTAACATAACGACCATCCATAATAATTATACTTAATGATTCTAAATCGCTATAGATATGTTCTATTTCATCTGCTAATTGTTCTATTTTTATATCAAATAAATTTAGTAATATTTCATAAGCATTATTAGTATGTAATAATATATTGCTATTAATACGAATCTTGTATAAACGAAATACTGGTAATTCTCTTTTACGTATAGTAAATAATCTATTATTACAAATAATAAAAGTTACAGTAGTATTTCCAGCATGATCTTCAGTTTTATTATAGAAAAAAAATGAATGAATATGTAACCCATTTTGATCTTCAAAAAATCTTGCTGATGATTCAATATTTTCTAATTCGAAATAAGTAGTTAAATTTTGATTTAATTCATGTTGAATATAGTTTCTTTCACTATTACTAGGATTAATTAAATCAATCCATATTGCATTTAATAAAATGCCAGACGTACTATGATCTAAATTTAATAAACGATTATCTTTTAATTGGAATGCATTAAGCATATTATTAACTTTCCTCTTAGGAATTAACTACAACTATATGGTGTTTTATATAAAAATTAATTTAAGAAACAATTTTTATTTAAAATATATTAATATTTTAATTATTACTATTATTATAGTAGTATATTCTTTTTATATTTAAAATACTATTATTTATTTCATAAATAAATCTAGATGGTTGACAATATATTTTTTTTCCATAAATAAATTTAGTATTAGCATGTGTCATAAATAATTTACTTATTGCTCTTGTAATACCAACATAAGCTAAACGTCGTTCCTCTTCCAATTGATTCATATTTATAGATAATTTACTAGGAAAATTATCTTCTTCCATACCTATAATAAATACATGTAAAAATTCTAATCCTTTTGATGCATGTATAGTCATTAAGTTTATTGATTCATAATTATTA
Source organism: Candidatus Lightella neohaematopini (assembly GCA_025728475.1). GTDB lineage: Bacteria > Pseudomonadota > Gammaproteobacteria > Enterobacterales > Enterobacteriaceae > Lightella > Lightella neohaematopini_G. The sequence goes on along the minus strand of JAOBJN010000004.1, from coordinate 4,498 downwards.
TCAATACTAGAATTAGTATATGTTAGAAATGATTGTAGTAAAAATAGTTTATCTTCAGTATAATTTAATTCAAACTGGTAAGCAGCATTTAATAATTCTTTAATATTATCAACACTATTTAAGTGTTTAATTTTATCTTCATAGATATACATATCTAGTAAACCGGTATTTACTATAATAGTATTTAATTGCAAATAAATAGATTGTTTATATATATCAAAATATAATTTTCTTATTAAAGAAAGAAAATTATTTATAATATGATTGTGATGTACTGATAAAACGTTATTTTTAATAATTAAATTACTAGCTTGCCAAAAAGATATTTTTTTAGTGTTAGCTAATTCTATTATTTTATTTATAGTTCTTTTACCAATTCCCCGTTTAGGAGTATTGATAATACGTATATATGAAATATCATCATTATGATTATGTACTAAACGTAAATAAGCTAATACATTTTTAACTTCTCGACGATTAAAAAATTTAACACTACCATAAATAGTATATGGTATATCATTTTGTATTAAAATATCTTCCAATAATCTTGATTGTGTATTATTACGATATAATATAGCACATTTACTTAGTGATATTCCAGAATTTTTTATTAATTGAATTTGTTTTACAATAAACTTTACTTCATCAAATTGATCTAATGCATAATATATTATAATTGGTTCTTCCTTATAATGATTATTTTTTGTCCACAATACTTTTTTTAATCTAGTATTATTATGTTGAATAAGTGTATTTGCTGCTTGTAAAATATTATTTGTAGAACGATAATTTTCTTCTAATTTTATGATACTAGTATGAGGATAATCATGTAAGAAAATTTGCATGTTATTTGATTGAGCTCCTCGCCAGCTATATATAGATTGATCATCATCACCTACTACCATAATATTGTTATTATCTGTAATTAATTTACGTATCCACAAATATTGGATATAACTAGTATCTTGGAATTCATCAATTAAAATATTAGTAAACTGTTTATGATATTTATTTAAAATTATTAAATTATCATTTAATAGTTCATAACTACGTAACAATAATTCATTAAAATCTAATAATCCATTACGATTACATAATTGTTGATATTGTTCATATAGATATTCCATAATATTATTACTTAATATATTTGGTCTATTACCACAATCTTTTTTTTTATTTATAAACTGTAACACTTGATTTGGTAAAATATTCGATTGATTACTATTAGATATAACTTGTTTTATTAATTTTATTTGATCATAATTATCAATAATCTGAAAATTATAAGGTAATTTAGCTTCATTATAATTTATACGTAATATTTTATATGCTAAACTATGAAAAGTACCTATCCAGGGAAAACAATATTTCTTTTCTAATAGATTATTAACCTTATTTTTTAACTCATCAGCTGCTTTATTAGTAAAAGTTACCATTATAATATTACTTGGATTACACTTATTAAGTAACCAGGCAGCTCTATGTACTAATACTTTAGTTTTACCACTACCTGCACCAGCAAGAATAAGTACGCTATTATGTTTTATAGTAACAGCTTGTTGTTGATAGAAATTTAATGTTTTTAATAAGTTAATTTTATTAATAGTCATTAATAGGTTAAATAATTAATATTTTTCTAAAATTATTTTAAATTTAATATACCATCATAAATATGTTTAGTATTATTGTACATAATTATAGGATGATATAAACCTAACCAAGAAATAAATAATTTACCGCCAGGTAATTTTACTTTAACTAATTTTGATAAATAATTATGTTGTATTCCTACAGCAACAGCTGCACAGGAAGCACTACCACAAGCTAATGTTTCTCCACAACCAATTTCATATACACGTAACTTAATATAATAATTATTTATTACTTGCATAAAAGTAACATTTATTTGTTTTTTAAATAAATTACTTTTATTAATTAATAATCCAATTTTATTAACTGGAATAGAATTTATATTATTAACTTTTATAATACAGTGATAATTACCTATAAATACTAAACTAAATAAAAATTTTTCTTGATTAATTTCTACTGAATATAAATTATTTCTATTCAGTTGTATTTTATTTAAGATATTTCTAGGATAGAAATTTGGTTTACCAATATTTAACTTTACTTTATTTATATCAATAATATTTACTAGTACTGTAGATTTTTTAGTAGTAATAATAATACTACGTTTAGTAGTTAATCTATTTTTATATATAAATTGTGATAAACAACAAACACCATTACCACATTGCATAGCTTCGCTACCATCACTATTAAATATACGATAATTAAAATCAGTAATGTAATTTTTTGGTTTTTCAAGTAGTAATAATTGGTTAAATCCAATTCCGGTATTTCTGTTAGAAATATTACTTATATTAAGTAGCGATAAAGTAATTTTATTATTTAAATTATTAATGATCATAAAATCATTACCCAAACTATGCATTTTTGTAAAAAAAATATTATTCATAAAAATTTATTTATAATAAATCGGCGAGAGAGGATTTGAACCCCTGACCTACTGGTCCCAAACCAGTTGCGCTACCAAACTGCGCTACTCGCCGAATTATGATCAGTTTTTAATTTTATGGTAGGGGTGACTGATGGGATTTGAACCCATGACCACTGGATCCACAATCCAGCACTCTATCCAACTGAGCTACAGTCACCAATAAAATATTTATCAGTAAAATATTTTGGTATTAGTAATAAAATATACTTATTATAACATATTAAGATCGTTTCATCATATTAAAAAATTCATTATTAGTTTTTGTCATAGACAATTTATTAATTAAAAATTCCATGGCATCTATTTCACTCATAGGATGAATAATTTTTCTTAAAATCCACATTTTTTGTAATTCTTCTTTAGTTGTTAAAAGTTCTTCCTTACGTGTACCAGACCTATTATAATCTATTGCTGGAAATACTCTTTTTTCCGCAATTTTTCTTGATAAATGTAATTCCATATTACCAGTACCTTTAAATTCTTCATATATTACTTCGTCCATTTTTGATCCAGTATCAATTAATGCAGTAGCAATAATAGTTAAACTACCACCTTCTTCCATATTACGAGCTGCTCCAAAGAAACGTTTTGGTCTATGTAGAGCATTAGCATCAACTCCTCCAGTAAGTACTTTTCCTGAAGCTGGAACTACTGTATTATATGCACGAGCTAATCTAGTAATTGAATCTAATAAAATGATGACATTTTTTTTATGCTCTACTAATCTTTTTGCTTTTTCTATTACCATTTCAGCTACTTGAACATGTCTAGAAGCTGGTTCATCAAACGTAGATGCAATAACTTCACCTTTAACTAATCTGTGCATTTCAGTTACTTCTTCTGGTCTTTCATCAATAAGTAATACCATAAGTACACAATCTAAATAATTATGAGCAATACTTTGAGAAATATTTTGTAATAACATGGTTTTTCCAGCTTTTGGTGGAGCAACAATTAATCCTCTTTGTCCTAATCCAATTGGTGATGCTAAATCCAATACTCGAGCAGTTAAATCTTCAACTGACCCATTACCTTTCTCCATACGTAATCTAGTATTAGCATATAAGGGGGTTAAATTTTCGAATAATATTTTATTGCGTGCATTTTCTGGTTTATCATAATTAACCATATTAACTTTTAATAACGCAAAATAACGCTCACCTTCTTTTGGTGGTCTAATTTTTCCTGATATAGTATCACCAGTTCTTAAATTAAATCTTCTTATTTGGCTAGGAGAAACATAAATATCATCAGGTCCAGCTAGATATGAACTATCACTAGATCTTAAAAAACCAAATCCATCTTGTAATATTTCTAATACTCCGTTACCAAAAATATCTTCTCCACTTTTAGCATGCTGTTTAAGAATAGAAAAAATTATATCTTGTTTTCTCAAACGGGCAAGATTTTCTAATCCTACATTTTCACCAAGACTTATTAAGTCAGATACTGATTTGTTTTTTAACTCAGTAAGATTCATATTAAAACAAAGGTAAATTAATTAGATATGATTAAATACATCATTAAATTTATAATTAACAAATCTAATTATAATAAGTTATCTATTATAAATGATCTTAGTTCATCTTCCGATAATAATCCAGTTTTACTTGCTAGTAGCTTAGAATTACGGAATAAAATTAATGATGGTACACTACGAATATTATACTTATTTGTAAGTATTTGATTTTGATCAATATTAATTTTTAAAAACGATACTTTTGAAATAAAATCACGAGCTACCTTTTCTAAAATTGGAGAAAAATTCTTACATGGACCACACCATTCTGCCCAAAAATCAACCAATATATCTTTACCAGTATTAATATACGTTTCTAATTCAATATCATTTACAGATAAAATAACACTATCTTTATTCATATTTTAATACCTTATAGTTACTAACCATTATAATAATTTATAATGATATAATATATTAGATAATAATACAATATTTTAATTAAAATTATTTTA
>JAOBJN010000005.1 GCA_025728475.1 Candidatus Lightella neohaematopini | reverse complement strand
TAATTTTAATATAAATATCTTGACACAATTAAAAAATAGCGTACTATACGCCACTCATATATAAAAAATTTAAGTTCTTTAACAATATGTTAACAAGTAATAGTTTCTCTAAAAACAACTTAGGGTTATAAGGTTAAGTTACTAAGCGTATATAGTGGATGCCTAGGTAATTAGAGGCGATGAAGGACGTGCTAATCTGCGAAAAGCGTCGGTGAATCGATAAGAGGTGTTAATATCCGGCGATGTCCGAATAGGGTAACCTGATACAATAGTATCATCATTAAATAAATTCATAGTTTAATGAGGCAAACCAAGAGAACTGAAACATCTAAGTATCTTGAGGAAAATAAATCAATATGAGATTCCCTTAGTAGTGGCGAGCGAACAGGGATCAGTCTTAAGTATATTAATTAATATATTTATTAGGAAAATAGTTTGGAAAAACTAGCAATAATAGGTGATAGCCCAGTATCTTAAAATAACTATATTAACATACTTAATAAGTAGGGCGAGACACGTGTTATCTTGTCTGAAGATAGGGGGACCATCCTCTAAGACTAAATACTACTAATTGACCGATAGTGAACTAGTACCGTGAGGGAAAGGCGAAAAGAACCCCGGTTAGGGGAGTGAAATAGAACCTGAAACTATATACGTACAATCAGTAGGAGCATATATAAATAATATATATGTGACTGCGTACCTTTTGTATAATGGGTCAGCGAGTTATATTCTGTAGCAAGGTTAACTTATTAAAAGGGAGCCGTAGGGAAACCGAGTCATAATTAGGCGTTAAGTTGCAGTATATAGACCCGAAACCCGGTGATCTAACCATGAGCAGGTTGAAGGTTAGGTAATACTAACTGGAGGACCGAACCGACTAATGTTGAAAAATTAGCGGATGACTTGTGGTTAGGGGTGAAAGGCCAATCAAACCGGGAGATAGCTGGTTCTCCTCGAAAGCTATTTAGGTAGCGCCTCGTGTTTATCTATGGGGGTAGAGCACTGTTTCGATTAGGGATTCATATAGAATTACCAAATCAATACAAACTCCGAATACCATAGAATATTATCACGGGAGGCACACAGTGGGTGCTAACATCCATTGTGGAAAGGGAAACAACCCAGATCGCTAGCTAAGGTCCCAAAATCATAATTAAGTGGAAAACGATGTGGGAAGGCATAGACAGCTAGGATGTTGGCTTAGAAGCAGCCATCATTTAAAGAAAGCGTAATAGCTCACTAGTCGAGTCGGCCTGTGCGGAAGATTTAACGGGGCTAAATTATGTACCGAAGCTGCGGCAATAAGATTATTATAATACTAATAGTTTTATTGGGTAGGGGAGCGTTCTGTAAGTCTGTGAAGATATATTGTAAAGTATATTGGAGATATCAGAAGTGCGAATGCTGACATGAGTAACGATAAAATAGGTGAAAAACCTATTCGCCGAAAAACTAAGGTTTCCTGTTCAACGTTAATCGGAGCAGGGTAAGTCGACACCTAAGATGAGGCCGAAAGGCGTAGTCGATGGATAACAGGTTAATATTCCTGTACTAAATATTATTTGTGATGGGGGGACGAAGAAAGCTAGATTCGCCGAGTAACGGTTTTCGGTTTAAGCATGTAGGTGAAGAAATAAATAAAAGGTATTTCTTATTAACACTGAGGTGTGATGACGGATCACTAAGGTGATGAAGGAATTAATGCTATACTTACAAGAAAATCCTCTAAACGTTAAATAATATTTACTCGTACCACAAACCGACACAGGTAGTTAGGTAGAGAATACTAAGGCGCTTGAGAGAACTCAGGTGAAGGAACTAGGCAAAATAGTGCCGTAACTTCGGAAGAAGGCACACTAACATGTAGGTGAAAAAAAATACTTTTTAAGCTGAAGTTAGTCGCAGATAATAGCTGGCTGCAACTGTTTATTAAAAACACAGCACTGTGCAAACACGTAAGTGGAAGTATACAGTGTGACGCCTGCCCGGTGCCGGAAGGTTAATTGAGAAGGTTATTATACACAAATATAATAGCTTTTGATCGAAGCCCCGGTAAACGGCGGCCGTAACTATAACGGTCCTAAGGTAGCGAAATTCCTTGTCGGGTAAGTTCCGACCTGCACGAATGGCGTAATGATGGCCAGACTGTCTCCACCTGAGACTCAGTGAAATTGAAATCGCCGTGAAGATGCGGCGTACCCGCGGCAAGACGGAAAGACCCCGTGAACCTTTACTATAACTTGATATTGAATATTGATTACTAATGTGTAGAATAGGTGGGAGACTAAGAAATACTAACGCTAGTTAGTATGGAGTCAACGTTGAAATACCACCCTTTAGTATTTGATATTCTAACTCAAATCCGTAATCCGGATTGAAGACAATGTCTGGTGGGTAGTTTGACTGGGGCGGTCTCCTCCTAAAAAGTAACGGAGGAGTACAAAGGTTAGCTAATTACGGTCGGATATCGTAAGTTTAGTACAAAGGCATAAGCTAACTTAACTGCGAGAATGACAATTCGAGCAGATGTGAAAGCAGGTCTTAGTGATCCGGTGGTTCTGTATGGAAAGGCCATCGCTCAACGAATAAAAGGTACTCCGGGGATAACAGGCTGATATCGCCCAAGAGTTCATATCGACGGCGGTGTTTGGCACCTCGATGTCGGCTCATCACATCCTGGGGCTGTAGTAGGTCCCAAGGGTATGGCTGTTCGCCATTTAAAGTGGTACGCGAGCTGGGTTTAGAACGTCGTGAGACAGTTCGGTCCCTATCTGCCGTGGGCGTTGGAAGATTGAGAGGAGCTACTCCTAGTACGAGAGGACCGGAGTGGACGTACCTATGGTGTTCGGGTTATCATACCAATGGTATTGCCCGGTAGCTAAGTACGGATAAGATAACTGCTGAAAGCATCTAAGCGGGAAGCTTTCCTCAAGATTAGTCTTCCCAGAGGAAATCCTCCTGAAGGGCCGTTAAAGACTATAACGTTGATAGGTCAGATGTGTAAGTATTGTAAAATATTTAGCTAACTGATACTAATTGCCCGTGAGAATTTAACCTTATAACACCTAAGTTGTTTTA